>JAHJLU010000263.1 GCA_018821745.1 Myxococcota bacterium
CTTTTCATTCGTTTCCTGCGACGAACCGTTCCATGGCGCGCGGATTCTCGCCAACTTCGATCCCGGGTCCATTGATGCAGACACACTGGTCACACCAACCAGAGTCCGCACGGGAAACGCGGTCACCTATCTCAACCCCGGTGATCCCGGTTTCATTAACCATTACGAATTGCATGCCGGTTTTGAAGGTCTCGGGACCGTGAGACTGCTCAGTTTCCAGATTCGTCCCATCTTTGAAGTCCATCACCCCTGCATGCAGTTCATTGACGATGATCTCAACGTGAGCGGCGAGGATCAATACCTGAACATGTGTCAGTCCCCCTACCCCGACATGGAACGCTACATGTACGTCATGGTGTCAGTGCCCCCGTCGGATATCGGGTCAGCCAATCCGGGTTACAATTACCTGGAGTGGGGAGAAACAGAGGATCTGCGTGACCCGGCGAACACCGTCACTGCGCCGGACTGCACAACGGACGCTTCCGGTGTTTACACCAACAGAATCAGTTATCTGGAAGAAGACACAACGGCATTCTGCGCCAACCTCCACCAGGACTACTACCTGGGGAACCCCTTCCAGATTACCAAACCCAATAACGGTAAAATCTATGGTTACCTCGATGGCCCCGATCCCCGGACTTCCATAAAAATTGGCGGAATCAACCTGGCCATTGAATACGATCTCTCTGATATTTCAACCCTGTTTATCACTGCCGAACCAGATCAAGACCGCATCTCCACTGAAAATCTCGACACAAATCTGCCTCCGGGTCCAAACAGCCGGGTGCTGATGATCGGCGAAACCGACGGCATTTTTGGATATCTGGACAAAGAGTCCTTTGAGGGGGTGTGGCACGGGCTCATGGTCGACCCCCTCGGCTCATCCATGCGCATGGAATTCACGTTGTATCATGATTTAGACGAAGACTCAGTGTTCTTTTAGGCACGGTGAGGATATACCATGAAAAATTTTGTATCGCTCCTTGTATTCACGGCTCTGACAGTGGCCATGGCTTCCGGATGTCACATGATCGAATGTGGTGATGGGACCGTTGAGAAAGACGGCCAGTGTGTCTCCATCAACTTCATTCAAACCGACGCGGGGCCGGATTTATGTACTAACGGTACCCACTGGAACTCGGACACACAGTCCTGCTGGGTTAACCCGAGTGAAGTGTGTGTCTCCGGCACCGAGGTTGTCTGGAACGAAGACAACACCGCATTTGTGTGTCGTTCAACAGGGACTCCGGAGCTCCCTGAATGTCCGGAACCGGGCACTGATGGCACTATCTGCATCAACGGCAAGGTGACCTATTTTATCAACCCCGACAACATGAATCAGTTCATGGAAACCGAGATTGACGACGCTTCGGTGCTGTCCACCCTCGAAATCGTCGTATATGATCCACTGGACTACGCCTCGGTGGGTGACGACTCAGTGCCCCTGGGTCTTGCCACCGTTGACCCCGAGACCGGCGGCTTCAAGGCTGAAGGGATCTCCATCCCCTCCCAGGGATACGTGGCCCTTGTTGTTCGTGACGCCGGCTGGGTAACCGCCGACGCGACTCCTACCAACTGGCTGTTCACCGGTATCGCCTATCGCGCCGCCGAGGGACAAAATCTCCTCAACGTGCCTGCTGTGGCCATCCCCAAAGAATTGCTTGATCATTGGCACGAGGCCCTCCCCCCAGGATTTCTCAACGCCTCTGCCTCCTGCAGCGAAAATGACATCTACCGCTGCGGAACATGGATCGGCATTTACAATCACAACACGGGCTCTGAAAAAATCCCCGTTGACGGCGTAAACCCCTTCTTTAAAACAAATCAGTCCATCCCCACCACCGACATCGCCTTCCTCGACAAGGACGGGACCGGCGGACACACGATCCTCACTCCCGGTACAGACCGCGATTACACTTCCGACACGGGAGTGGTGATGTACTTTGGTGCGGAACTGACCAGCTACTTTGGCTTGTGCGATATGATGGTGGGAGACTCCAGCTGTAATGAATGGGAGATGCAATTCCCCAAAAGCCTCCAGGGGGGTTCTTCCCAGGGAGCCATTTTTGTCCAGTACGTTGATGGAACACGGTTAAATTAACAGGAAAGGGCACCTGCCATTATGCATATTCCTTTCAGACAAGCTCTCAAATTGGAACGGACCGTCCCTGCCCTCCTGGCAGCGCTCCTGGTATTTGTTCCAGTTTCCGCACGGGCCAATCGCGATCGGGGCATCCCCGTACAAACTTTCAAACCGGCGGGTAATTCCTTTGGCTTTTTCAATGTGGAATCCCCCGTGGCCCTCGACAAGGCGACAGTCGATTTTGTCTTTGGTTTCTCATATGTTGGCACTCCGCTGGTGCTTGATTTTTCCGGCACCAACATCAAGGACAATAAAAATGTCCTCAACTATGTCACTACTATCGACTTCGGCATCAGCCTCGGGATCATGAAGAATCTCGAATTGTCGGTCTATATGCCCCTCCACAGGGTAGGACCCCATGAGGCCTACGATTTGGACAACGACTGGGGATTCACGGCCAATGACCCTCTGAACACCATGAAATCCTCAATCCCCAAATCTGTGCCCGGCGATATGGAGTTCGCGCTGAAATACAATTTTCTGCGAACCGCGGGCTTCAGCGCAGCGGTGCGGTTTGGTGTCATTCTGCCCTTCGGTGTTGAAGAGGTCTTTGCCGGCGAGCACGACATCGCCCTGAAACCCGCTGTCCTCTTTGGCTGGCAGCGTGGGAAACTGGCTCTTTTCGGTAATATCTCCTACCTTATCCGCGAAAACTTCCAGGTGCTGGATCCCGCAGACCACACACAGGTGCTGCTCTCCGCCGGAGAGGAGATCCACCTGACCGCCGGCGCCCGGTACGATGCGTTCAAATCTGTCTCCTTTTTGCTGGCGGGGACCAAGTATCTCCCGGTGGAGTTGCTTCCCCAGGATGTCTCCAACAAAGACGACAGGGACGCTCCCATGGAGCTCATGGCCGGGGTCCAGTGGCGCCCTCACCAGACGGTCAGCATCAACTTCCTCGGTGGCACCGATGCGGGGCTCTCCCAGGAATACGGCAGAAAAGTTCCGTTCCGGGCCGGCGCACATCTGGTGTGGCATGGAGCCCTCATTCAAAAGGTAACGACCGTGGGGGATCGGGACGGCGACGGAATCCCCGATGACATCGACGCCTGCCCCGACGCCAAAGAAGACAAGGACGGGTTTGAAGATGAGGACGGCTGTCCCGATCCCGACAACGATCAGGACGGAATCCCCGACAAACTGGACAAGTGTCCCCTGGAACCGGAAGACGAAGATGGCTTCGAGGACAGCGACGGCTGCCCTGATCCCGACAACGACGGTGACGGCATTCTCGACTCTGCCGATGCGTGCCCCGGCAAAGATGCCGACAAGAAAAACAATTTCAAAGACACCAAAGAAGACAAAGACGGCTTCCAGGATGACGATGGATGTCCCGACCCGGACAACGACGGAGACGGGATCCCGGATAAGGAAGACAAGTGTCCCAACCAGAAGGAAACCTTCAATGGCATCGACGACACCGATGGCTGCCCCGACTCGTCCATGGGTCCCGCCATCCGTGGCGGGCAGATCCATCTGAAGGGGCGGATCGAATTCGAAAAAGGGAAGGCCATTATTTCCCGAAAATCACTTCCTCTGCTACTGGGAATCTCCAACCTTCTCAAGGCAAACACCGCGGTCCGACTGGTGAGGATAGAGGCTCACACCGACCGGCAGGGCAGTGAGGCCAAGAACCGATATCTCTCAACGGCACGTGCAGCGGCGGTCCGAACATATCTTATCAGCAAGGGAGCTGCTCCCTTCAGGCTGCAGGCGGTGGGTTACGGCTCCAAGTTTCCAATTATGCCCAACAACACTGCCAAGAACCGCGCCGCAAACCGACGTATTGAATTCATCATCGTTTACCAGTAGGAGTCTTCCGTGAATACCAAAGCGCTCCCGATATTTATTTTACTCAGTTGTTTCCTGGCTGTCTCCTCACCGGTTCACGCCCAGGGAACCAAAAATAACATGCTCTTCTCCGACTCGGATGAAGACATGGATTTGGGCGAAGGTCCCTCCAGAAAAGGGATGGACACCTCGGCAGAAGATAAGGCCCTGCGTCTCAGGAAGATGGTTCAGTCCGCCACCAAGGGCGAGACTACAGTCCAGGAAGCCCCCGCAGTTATTACCATTATCACAGAAGACGACATCACTGACTACGGTTTTCGACACATCCTCGACGCCCTCAGTTTCGTCCCCTCCATCCTCCCCGCCAACGCACAGTACGATATCATGCCCCTCATCACCTCCCTGGGTAACTCCCAGGGGATCCTCCTGGTCCAGGACGGCATCTCCCTGTTTGATCCCATCTGGAACACCCAGGCAACCATCAGGCGGTGGCCGCTGGAGCTGGTCAAGAGGGTTGAGGTTATGTCCTCCCCCGGCGGTGTCCTCTGGGGTGCCAACTCCTTCATGGGTATTACCAGTATTATCACCAAAGACTATAACGACATCAACGGTTTCCAGCTTGGCATCGGCGGCGGAACCGGCCCCGGAGACCAGGACGCGTTCCGCGCCTACGGGATGTTCGGCAAGGATTTTGGTCTTATTAAAGTCTTCGCGCATTTGAGCGGTGAATTTTTCCGCGGTCCCAAGTATGACTACCTCCCCGTGCGCCTCATGAGCGCTCCCCCCCAGCCCGCGGGAACTCTCATTTATGGTGACTCAAACACAGTCTCTTCCAGTACGCCCATGAAATTTTACGGATCGTTCAACGGAAAAATCCACATGGGCAAACTGCAGTTCCAGTGGATGTTCCCCTTCATCGGGTTCCCGGGCTTCTCGTCGAACCTCTCCAAAAGTAACTCCATTATGTCCTGGCCCCTTAACCAGAACTCAAGCCTCGCCTCCATTGCAACAAGTAACTTCAACTACCTGGACCGAATGGCCGCCTTAAAATACAAGGACTCTTTCCTCCATGGCAAGCTGGGCTTTGACGCCAAGGCCTATATAACGCAGTACATCAGAGACATGGATCCTGCGGTAGTTCTGCCTTTCACCGAGGGCACCATGAACGGACTGGGCTTCAGGACAAAGCTTCGTGCACAGCGTGCCGGCCTGACCCTGGACTTTAACTACAACCTGGGTAAGCGCACCCGTATTCTCTTTGGTGGAGAGACCTTCTATGAATGGCTCAATAATGCCAATTTCGAGCTGGTGGCCCCCCTCGATCCCCTTGGCAACACGGACTTTTCCTCCATTCCCCTCTCCTGCCCCTATAACGGGTCACCCAACTATGATCCCAACAACCCGCAGAACACCACCTTTGTCCCAGGCTGCAAGCAGCCCTTCTTTTTCGATCAGAGCCGACTGGTGCTGGGTACCTTCGCCTCTTTGCAGCACAAGTTCCAGAACAACATCATCGTAGACGCCGGTCTTCGTGTCCAGACGGCACCTTCCGGGAACGTAACCTATGATCCCCAGTTTTTGCCCGGACTCTCACTGGTTGTCCCGCTGAAGAGCTCCTGGTTCTGGAAAATCAACTACCTCACCGGCTTCAGACCTCCAATTTTCGCCAACACCGGTGCCAACGGGCGGGGCGTTAACTACGCCTCCGACGAGAACATCAAGGTCGAGAGTTCCCAGGCGATCCAGACAGAGATAAACGCCGTCCTCATCAAAAATATGGGGAAAATCCAAGAGCTCTCCTTCCGTCTCAACTACGGATACACCATGGTGAAAGACTTCATTCGCATCAACCAGGGCGCCTATTACAACAGTGGTCCCCGGCAGATCCACTCCGTCGAGGGTCTGGCACGGCTCTACCTGCGTGGTGGTCACAACGTGCTCATGGGCTACTCCTTCAACTACAACATCGCCAGCGGCCTCAACGACGGAGGCCTCATCCGGGCGGTCCCCAATCAGTGGTTCACCTTTGCCTCCGTATTTCGGCTCACGAAGAAGCTGGACTTCATCTCCTCCCTGCGCATCATTGGCGCCTACGAAGACCCCAACCGCGTCGCCAATGCTGCGGTCAACTCCTCCAAGCAGTCCTGGCTCGCCATGGAGCTTATCCCCTCCGCCGGGATTCTCAGCGCCGGGATCCGGTACAAAACCACCGTAGCCCGTCGCAGGGCCGAATTCTCCCTCATGACATACAACCTCATGGACACGCGCTCCTACTATACTGCTGACTATTTCCAGGACATGGCAGCCACGACCGAGACCGTCCCCACCAAGGGACAGCGGTTCTATTTCTTCGCCAATTCCAAATTCTACTTCTAGTTTCTCCTCCCTGTTCCCCATTCATATCATCTCATTAGCTGTGTTTTTATTTTTTTCACTTTGTTCTTGACTCACAGTGCCTCTCCCCATATATTGCCTTTCGCTGATGGATTTCAGCTCCTGCCGGTTTAGCTCAGTAGGTAGAGCAAGCGGCTGTTAACCGCTGGGCCATAGGTTCAAGTCCTATAACCGGCGCCCTAAAGCGGGAGCAATCCCCAACAAATCTGAAGAGCCTCCCGGTAAAACTGGAGGCTTTTTAGTTTTTGGCCATACCAAATCACGCACATATCATTTTATCCTTTGTGATTGCTTCTGAATGGATAATATGGGGCTACACCATGAAAGGGACTATTGGCAATGATCTCCCGAAACGAAGCCTATGAAATGCTCCTCGCCCAAAACCCCGAAGAGTCCATCCTGCACCACAGTCTCGAAACAGAGGCGGTCATGACCGCAGTGGCCCGTCACCTGCAGGCCGACGAACAGCTGTGGGGCATTACGGGCCTCCTCCATGACCTGGATTTCATGACCACCCGGGACGACATTACCAGGCATGGTCTTGTCTGTGCCGGCTTGCTCCAGTCAAAACTTCCCGATGATGCAATCGTGGCCATCCTCGCCCATAACTCCGAGAACAACGGGGCCGAGGCACCACATACCACCATGGATTTCGCGCTGCGCTGCTGCGAGACGGTTACGGGAATAATTGCCGCCAATGCCCTGGTCAGGCCCGAGGGAATGGCAGGCATGAAGCCTAAAAGTGTTATCAAAAAGATGAAGGTGCGCTCCTTCGCAGCCAATGTTAACAGAGAAATCATTATGGAGTGTCAGCAGATTGGGTTGGAGCTGTCCGCTTTCCTCCAATTGGCCATTGACGCCATCACCCCCATTGCATCATCGGTCGGCCTCAGTGGTCCTGACAGTGCACATTGAGAGGAGTTGATCCATGGAATTACCTCGAGAGATCGTTGAATCATTAACCGTCTGCACACCCGGCGACATAATAGCCTGGCACGAACTCAAATCCGGGATGGAGTCCAAGTGGGGCCAGACCTACCTGATGCTGACCGGTTCCCTCTTCTTTGCCATGACCCACACGAGCTTCACCGATCCCTGGACGGTCGTGAAACTGGATCCCAGCGGGCCCAATGAGATCCAGCTCCTGCGATATGAGGAGACGCTTCTGGTCCGTGACTTTCAGGGGCGTCAGTACGCCGTGCAGGTCTATGATCTGGAACGTGAGGAGCTGGTGGCATTTCTTGATACGCTCTCAAAGCACAGGGATGGCTTGGAACTCCCGGCTCTTCAACCACCTCAACAACCTGAAGAGCCTGCTCCACAAAGCTATGCCCCCGATCCCAGCCCTCAAAAGGTTGCAGCACAGGATAATGCGCCGGATAATGCGCCGGATTCAGGGACCATCGAAGAGGTCCTTGATGACCTTGACGCACTTCCCCTGGATCCTTCCACCGAGTTTGTCATGAACAAGCTGGAGCGTCTTATCGACAAGGGAAATGAATATCTGCAGTTTGGCACCGAAAATGATCCCATCGAGCGTCTGTCA
>JAHJLU010000264.1 GCA_018821745.1 Myxococcota bacterium
AGGCCAGATGGAGTTGAAACGGGTAGGGCAGATATCGCCCCTTGAAGTACACCCGGGCCCGCCGCTCAATCTCCACCATTTCGACCAAATCTTTTGCCTTTTCCGCCAGTTTTGAATCAGCCAGGTGGAGCCAGTGCCCGGTGAAATCAAACCCGTATCCTCTTTCAACCCGAGTGGCACTGAGCCCTCCGGGTGTGTCTGACCTTTCAAGGAGAATGCAATCCCCGGGCGTCGCGAGAGTGAAGCTCAGGCCCGATACTCCCCCCCCGATAACCAGATGTTGGCAATGTTCCATGGGCACCTCATAAAACCAAAGAGAATTGCATAGGGAATAAGTGTTACCAGTTTTTCTGCCACAAGACCACACTTCTTGTGACCCAAAGGCGCTCCCCGACCACCGCCACACCCCCATGCTCACCCATCCTCCACTTGGCCGATTGAAAAAGTTGCTTTACGGTCAATAATACATATAGACTGGGACCAATTGTTACCCGGCACAATAAAAGGTGGCCACCCATGAAACAGTTCCTACTCCTTCTGGCCCTGCTGATGATTTTGCCCCTGGGCAGGGTCTGGGCCCAAACACCCTCCGACGAAGACGATATCGTCATTGAGGGCGACACAAAAAACGAGAAGCCGAAGAAACCGCTCCTGCCTGGACAGACAACCCCGGCGACGAAAGCAGACGAAGGCGATGATGAGGAGAAGGATGAACTGGAAATGGAGGCTGACAGGGTCACCAAGGCCAAGCAGGTGACTGAGAGCGAGACCCCCATCTCCACCGAGACCTTTGACGCGGACAAGGGCACCTTTAAAAGAAGAGCCACCTATTTCGCCATAGAGCTCCTCGGGGGAATTCGCAGCGGCATCGTTGACTTCTCGGGAATGACCGGCCTGGGTTTCGACATCAACGTCGTGGCCAAAATGGGCCGCAACTTTGCTCTGGCCGCTAACTTAAATACAGGGGCCCTGTTCAACTCCGACGGTGATTTCCTCCAGACCCTGGCAGTTCATCTGGAGCCCAGGATTTACATTCCTTTCTCCGACGGGGAAAAGGATCCCGTTGACCTCAACAA
Source organism: Myxococcota bacterium (assembly GCA_018821745.1). Classification (GTDB taxonomy): domain Bacteria; phylum Myxococcota_A; class Polyangia; order HGW-17; family HGW-17; genus SZUA-580. The sequence goes on from JAHJLU010000264.1 coordinate 1,077, forward strand.
GGGCGTGGTGGAAGGGTTCGTCTCCATCAAAGGGGGATATTTTTCCCAGGGCGCCGTTGTCGAGGACCTGCAAAAAAAAATGACGGGCATCGGCATGGGCATCGGCATGGGGGTCGACTGGTTTTTCTCCAAGAACCTCAAGGTGAGTTTTCAGTTCACCTACTATTTTCCCTACTGGCTCGAAGAGTGTGAAGACTACTCGGGACAGCACCACTGCTCCTCCACCTCGGTGATCGGTCACCTCCTCAGTTTCACCTCCGGTATCGCCCTTGTCTTCTGACCGAGGATCAAAAAAGCTCCCCCGAACCGCCTCCTAAACCATGTAAAAAAGATACTGTACCTCCACCCGGTTTCCCGCAAAAAGTGAGGTATACCGCAAAAAATCCCATCGAAAAACTTGACTTCAAACAGTGGACTGATAAGAAATGAGCGACAACATTAACCCTCCCGCTGCTAAAGGGGAGGAACTCTAGGAGGAGTCATGAGAAACCTGAAGCTTGTAGTGGTAGCAATTTTCGCCCTGGCATTTGCCGTCGCCTGTGATGACGACAGCAGCAACAACAGCAACAATGTCAACAACAACAACCCCGAGATCTGCAACGACGGTCTCGACAACGACGGTGACGGTGCCATCGACTGCAACGACATGGACTGCGACACCTATGCAGGCTGCAACACCACCAACAACGTCAACAATACCAACAACGTAACCACCGAGACAGACTGCTCCAACGGCGTCGACGACGACGGTGACGGTGCCATCGACTGCGCCGACTCCGACTGCGACAACGACATCGCCTGTGCCACCAACCAGTGCACCCTTGCCACCATCTTCTATGATTCCGCCGACACCTGCGACGACGGATTTGTCTGTACCATGAACGACAGTTACCAGGCTGCCTGTGTGGATGACGCAATCACCGCCGGTGGAGAATTCTACGCTGCCTGCGGCACCAATGGTGAGTGCCCCATGGGTTCCGGCTGCTTCAATGATGGCACAAGCAACCTTTGCATGCCTTTCTGCTCTGAAACCCACACCACATGCCCCACCCCCGGTTCCTGTATTTACGGCATCCAGGGCACCACAGAAGTCAACCTCTGCGGTATTGTCACCGCCTGTGAACCCTTCGGTACTGACTGCGACACAGGCGAAGCCTGTTACGCCAGCTCCACCGGCTGGGGTTGTGCCCCCGCCGGTGCCGGCGCGGTTGGAAGCACCTGTGCAGCTGTAAACGACTGCGCACCCGATCTCATCTGCCTTGGTGACGGCACTACCTACGCCTGTGCCGAGCTCTGTGACACGGCTAACGATCAGTGCTCCACCGGTACCTGTCAGGCACTCTCGGGTCTTGAGCCCTACGGCGCCTGCCAGTAGTAATTCACCCCCCTCCTTCTCCTCTTCTTTCCATCAAATTTCATAACCTGCAGCGGGCATTCCAGGGCACCATTGCGTCCCCGGTGTTCTACTCGTCGCTCGCGCGGCATCCCGCACTAAAAACACACTCCCCTGAACAGTGAAATTGTCTTTGTCCTCAATTACATCCAGCGAATAAAGGGACCGGCGCCCGGCGCAGACAGTGGGCCAATCTTAAAAAGGCACCTGCACACCCGGGGAAATCCCAAAACTTCTTCGGGTTACCGCAACTCCCCTGCACCCGCCGGTTGAAACAATTACCCCCTATCGGGCCTTCAGGTGGCGGCGTCTGACCAGGGCGAGACCCAGAATCAGGAACATAAGAGGGGGAAGTTCACCGCCCGCTCCCCGGGTGCCGCCCAAAACCGCGCAGGAACACCCGCTCCCCGTGGCGCCAATGTGATCCTTGTCACAGACTCCATCGAGGTCTTCATCGGGACAGCAACCCTCCACGGAGCAGAGCCACCCCTCCTCAACCTGACAGCTCTCGGAGCAGCCGTCATCGGGAGTCAGGTTGCCGTCGTCGCAGGCCTCTCCCTGATCCAGCTCTCCGTTGCCGCACAAAGACTGCAGCTCCTCACAGACGCTGGGCTCACCGTCGCAGATCCAGCCCGCCTCCACATGACAGTTGGGAGCGCATCCATCATCGGGATCCAGGTTGCCGTCGTCGCAGATCTCCCCCGCGTCCAGAAGCCCGTTCCCGCAGCTCTCCACACAGGTGCTGGGTTCACCGTCACAGGCCCAGCCATCTTCCACCACGCAGGTCGCCAGACACCCGTCACCGTTGACGTTGTTGCCATCATCGCACTGTTCGTCTCCAAGCACCAGGCCATCACCACAGATGGGCTCACAGACGCCCCAGTCGCACTCCCACCCCTCTTCATGGACGCACAGCGCGGAGCAGCCGTCACCGGCGTCGAGGTTGCCGTCGTCACACTCCTCGTTGTCCCGCAGCAGCCCGTCACCGCAGATGGCAACACACTCGCCCGTGGTGCAGTCCCAGCCGGACTCAAGGACACAGCCCGCGGAGCACCCGTCACCGGCCACGTGGTTGCCGTCGTCGCACTCTTCGGTCCCCAGGGTGAGACCGTCGCCGCAGATGGCAACACACACACCGGAGGTGCAGTCCCACCCGGTCTCCAACAGGCAATCCCCGTCACAGCCGTCATCGGCATCGAGGTTGCCGTCGTCACACTCTTCATCGCCCCGTCGCTCCCCGTCACCGCAGACGGGAACACAGGTGCCCGAGGTGCAGTCCCAGCCTGACTCCACAGCGCAGGCGTTCGAGCAACCGTCGCCGTTGACGGTGTTGCCGTCGTCGCAGGTCTCGGTTCCCTGGGCCACGCCATCGCCGCAGGTAGTGCACCCGGTGGTGTCAAACTGGCAATCCGCGAGGCAGGCCAGGACGCCACCGCTGAAACCCATGCCGATGGAGGTGCAGGTGTTGGCGCCCAGTAACGCACCGTCGCATGCCTCCCCGTGGCTCCAGTTCCTGACGCCGTCGCCGCAGTAGCTGCGACAGTCAGAGGAGCAGGCAGGATCATCAACATTATTGCCATCGTCACAGACCTCCGAGCCAATGACAAGGTTGTCACCACAGATTCCGTCACAGACGCTGGGGCTGCCCATACACACATACCCGGGCTCCGGCGCGCACGTTGAGGAGCACCCGTCGCCGTCGATGAGGTTTCCGTCATCACACTGCTCGCTGGAGAAGGAGACGATCCCGTCACCGCAGTCACAGGCGTCCCCCACACCGTTCCCGTTGACATCATCCTGGGAAGGGTTGGCGTCGTAGGGGCAGTTGTCATAGGGGATGGGGACCAGATCCTTGTCCGGGTCCAGATCCTGCACCCTGAAGTTCTCGGAGAAGAGCAGAATCCCGGCCTCCTCTCCCAGAGTATTGTGATTCCTCGCCAAAGAAGTGCTTCCCAGGGCTTCCTCTACCAGTATCTTCACCGACGAGGTTGTGAGCGTGCTGAACCGGAACCAGCCACCGTCAGATTCCGCGCGAGTCTGTGGTTTGGCCACAAACAACGGCGTGGTGGTGAAGGTGGTGGTGAAATTCACCGTGGTTCCCCCGTCGGACCATCCGATAATATTCTGGGGGGTGTGAATGGTCTCCAGTTTGATATTTTTCCCGTCGGCGTCCGTGAAGGTGTCCTGGACGTTTCCCTCGATGACGAGGTAGGCGATGCGCTCGGGGACAAGGGTCCAGGGGCCCACACAGTCAGGAACGGTGGAAGTACTCACGTTGGTGCATCGCCCACCGTCGAGGGAGACCTCGAAGGATGTGGCGGTCACGTTCCGTACTGCAGCTGTGAACCAGGGCGCTGAAGGCTCCGTGGGCAGATTGTTGGTCTCGTTGGCCAGCCCCTGAATCTGGGCGATGACGATTGGATTGGCAAACCCTTGTGTGATGGGCACAGTCACCCATGTGCCACCCTCGGAGTTCACCAGATCCGATGTCTCCACCACACCCACGGACATGAAGCGGTCGGGGGTCAAAAACCAGTTCCCTTCTTCAACAACAATATAGGAGACGGTCATGGCAACGTGGGGACCATCCCACCCGGGGGGCTCCACCACCGTGGCCTCAAAATCAGTGGCCGTGATGTTGCGAATCCGAAAGTCGGCGGAGTTGCCCCCGTCGTTCCGTGGAATAATAAAGACCACGGGGCTCACATAGGGGTGACTGAGGGTGACCGTGTCCCACACCGGATCCGCATAGGTGTCGGTTTTATTAAGCGTCCCCCCTTCCATCTGGAACAGCACGGGGTCGGCACTGGCGGGGGTACTGAAGACAAGGAGGAACATTAAAGCGAGCAGTTGACTGATTGAACGATTCATCATGACGTCTCTCAGTGGCATGTGGAACAGGGGTCACATACCCGATTTTTCCGTTTTTTTTGAATAAAACCCATGGTCCCCATATAGAGGGCACAGTGTTGATCTTGGGTTATCAGGGGAGGAGAATCAAGCTGAATAGAATTTTTCCGGGGGATCCCAACAGAAAATCAGGAGCCTGCGAGGTCGCTGAGCCACCAGGAGCGGCATAACCAGGGGGCCGTCTTGTTTTTGCGGAATCGCAAAAGCCAGGGGAGCGCGGCGTCCATTTTGCGCAGGTCTTTCTGTACTTTTCGGGGCGCCTGCTGCCAGAGTTGACGGATTTTATCCCGGTACTCGGTTTTCGTGGAGTAGGTTTTGAGCAGGGCCAGCAGCTGGATAAACATATCTCCCGCAGCCCCCAGAGGCCTCTCGGGCACCTCCCCCTGCCGCACCAGGAGGATTCCCACTTTACTGTGCTGGGGAAGCATGTCTTCTATCACCGAGTGCTCCAGAAAATGCCACGTGGGATCTTCTTCGGCAACGACCCTGAGATAGCCCTGGGAAGAGACATGATAGCGGGCCCCCGGTTCACTCCGGTAATCAAGAATCTCCCCGTTGGGTGACATCTCAAGGATGGCGTGCTCAAACTGTACGATGAGATTGCCTGTCACGGTGGCAAAGAGCTCCGTGGCCCGAAAAAGGAGCGTGTGATCCTGACGCCCGCCCTGGGCGTTCCAAAAAGAGATCTTGCGCCCTTTGCCCCACAGGACCGCCAGGGAGCCGGGGCCCAGCAGTTGAAAAGAGATCACCCCGATGAAGGACAGCTCGGCCCTTCCCCCGGAGGTTATCACGGTGATACGTTCCCATCTGTCTCGGGTCTCGGGATCGATTCCACGGGCGAGCCAGGCGGTATTTCCCGAGAGGAGACGAACCACGGCCACCTCCCCCTCGATGGGATATTCCTGCATGATCCAGAACACCGGGGCGGCAGGGTTCCAGTCCACATCTCCCGTTACCATGACCTGCCCCTCCTGGCCGTCCAGTTTTTCGCGGGGCATGACGAAGGCAAAGGATGCCAGCAGGGGATCCAGACTCCAGGGGATGGGGAAGGGCCCCACAACCGTTAGCGTCTGGTCATCGGGGTCTTCGGGGAGCACAACGAATTCACTCTCGGAGGAGCTGGCGTCGGGAAGCACAGCGAACCGGCCCCTGGTTGTCTCCAGCACACTCGCGGCCCGATCCCAGGTGGATACGGGCTGCCTGTAGGGGAGTCGGACCAGGGAGTTGCCGTCGGCGATCATCTCCAGGCCGCCGTTCACCAAACCCCAGCTCACATCGCGGGGAATATGGTAGGGTGACACAAAGTCATACTCAATTTCGGGGGGACTCTCCAGCATGGGGACCGTCTCCCCGCTGGACTCGATGATGAGGTGTCCGCTCTCCATGGCGTGACGCAGCTCATTGGTATAAAAGGACCAAACTCCCTTGGGAAGTTCATCGAACGCCGAAGCGGCGCTCCCCACCATGGTGCGGTAAAAGGGGCAGAACAGGAGCTCCTGGTTATCGAGAAGATCAACCAGAAACAACCGCCGGAGGGCCTCCCGGGAGAGCTTATCGTCCCCCGAACCCTCAAGCACGTCGGCCATGGAGTTACGGGAGAAGGGACACCCCGAACCCTCTCTGCAGGGCGAGACCCCTTCCACAATGAGGCGCATGAAACACAGAGACACATCTGCCAGAGGAGAGAAGGATTTGCCCCCCACCAGCTCGAAGGATGTCTCCTTCCATTTGAGCGCCTTCTCGTACTTAATAAGCAGCGCGCGAGCCTCCCGGATACTGGGCACGGGAATAATATGCACCAGCTCTTCTCCCTGCTCCACATACCGGTATCCACGCTCCTCCTTGAGCATCTCGAGGATGCGCTCAAAGTCACGGGACCTGGACCACCCTACCTTCAGAAAAAACAGAGGGACTTTATCGGGAGCGCCGAGGGCAGTCCCACAGAGAGAACAATAGGCACCATCCTCCGGTGAGAGGCAGCCGGGACAGATTTCAAGCACGAGGGACCTCCACGATCCAACCATTCAAGGTTTTCTTCACCACTTCTACTCCCCTTTGGCTGCTTTGGCAATCCGTTATCACGGAGTGGGCCCCTCCCCCGCCACCTGAACAATCATCCCGCGGGCAAGTAAAAACCAGAGGAAGGTGGAGAGTCGCTCCACAAACTGGGTCTCTGCGGGAAATTTCTCTTCGA
>JAHJLU010000265.1 GCA_018821745.1 Myxococcota bacterium
TCGCCACCACCTCCAAACACACCCCCGTGATCGTGGCCCGGGCCACCTACGGAACCCCTGCCCTCGCCTCCGTCGCCCTCTACGGGAATCACACCTGTGCCCTGGATACATCCGGTGACGCCTGGTGCTGGGGGGAATACACCGATGGAAGGCTGGGAGGGAATATTTACGCCGACCGCTCCTCTCCGGCTCCCGTGCACATGCCCCCCGGCGTCACCTTTGTCACCATTGACTCGGGAAGCACCTCATCCTGTGCCCTTGATACCTCGGGACAGGTATGGTGCTGGGGGAGCAACTCCATGGGGCAGATCGGGGACGGCACCCAGACAGACCGGTACGCACCCAACGATGTGGTGGAACCATAGGTGAGGCTCCGCAGCGGACCTTTTTTTTCCACAAAATGGCCCCCAGGGCTCCCGGGGGGCTCAAGGGCACGTTTGTGGGGGACCCCCACTGTATTAATAAACCCCCCTCCCCCAAAAGGCCCGGAGAGATGCCCTGGCGGAGCCCCCAGGGGCAAAAGAATACAACTGTCTCGTTTGCTTTTTTACTTTTATATTCAACAGTCTACAAGGGCATCACTGGCGCGTTCCCCAGTCTCTAACAATATATAAATGGTTGAGCGTACCGGCAAACCGGGGATAAGAATGACTATTTGGCGGGTGGTGCCAGGGTGAGGATCTCTGTGTCTTCCGGGGAGGTCTGTGCGTCGTATTCCATGGTGGCGGCCTCGTATTCAGCCACGCCGTCGTCGTCCAGATCAAGGGCGGGTATGTGGACGCTCACCGTGTCAAGATACTCTGCGCCCACTGGCCCCGGCACGGGAAGATCGATGAACTCGGCAATCCCCAGGTTGTTGGTGGTCGACAATGAGACAAGCTCCCCCATGGGTATCAGCACTCCCGAGGCGTCTTCCGTGAGCCACGATGACTCCATGGTGAGGGAGAGGGTCGTCTGCGTGACGGGCTCACCCCCGGAGTCCAGCAACTGAAACCGGAACCTCCCCGACGCCGAAGGCAGCCACACGGCGGGCAACTGGACCTGGGTGCTCCGGGCCTGCAGATAGCCGTCAAGGTTCATGGTGTGGTCCGCGATGATATGGCTGTGGTGTTCATAGGAGAGGTAGGCCAGACCCAGCTGCGGCACGCCTTCGAAGGTGTAGCTGCCGTCACCGCCATCATAGGTGTAGGCGGTGAGCACCGTGTCGCCCACGGTGAGAGTGACTTCGGCGTTGGTCAGGGGCACATCACCCGTGGCATCGTAGAGCACGCCGGAGACCGTGTAGGTCTGGGTTTGATTGTTCGTGGTGCTGGAGTCGTCGCACGCCGCGGGCATTAAAAAACAGAGTCCGGCGAGTAGAAAAAGCAGAGTACGCATGGGAATCTTCCTTGCTGCCCGGTCGGGGCCATAATAGACATGGGGCGGATCGGCAATCACGAACCAAAACCCTCGTTCTTCAGACGGTAAATCCGTGCAATTGCTTGTGTCAGTTCTACACAAATATGCTATTCTTGCAAGCGACATCGGATCTTTCTCGCCAACCCCGATACATTTTCCCCCAAGGGAGCTTTTGACCCGCGGGGCTGATTCAAGGACTCCCCCATGTTTCATTTACTGAAACTCACCGCAGACCGCCTCTCCCGCTCACTACTGACAGGGCTCGTCATGCTGGCCCTGCTTCTCCCAGGTTGCGGCGACAACAACGGCTCCTCTGACAACAACAGCGTCTACATCCCCGATGTGCCGGCCCCCGGGGTTGCCGGGGAGTGCGGCTCTGTGCGGATGACCGAGTACGGCTCCTCGGACCGGCGCTGGTGTGGATTCGATCGCACCAGCACCATCCTCCCCGATTTTGTGCGGGAAGGGATGACCATCGCCATAGCCGAGCCCTACAACGGCAGCTCCTACGGCGGTGACCCCGGGGAGGCCTGCGGCGAGTGCTGGGAGATCAGCACCACCTTCGCCACCCAGATCGTCATGGTCCACGACCTCTGCCCCATCGAGGGGAACCCCATCTGCGCCGGCGGCCACTTCCACTTCGACATTGCCGGCGAGGTCGCCGACAGAATCGACGGCGGGCAGTGGATGGGTGAGGCTGCAGTGCGGCGGGTGCCCTGCCCCGTCTCAGGGAATATCCACGTCTATATCTCCGCCCGCAACCAGTGGGGCTACATGCAGATCGCATTCTTCAACCACCGCTTCCCCATCCGCACGGTGGAGTACCGGGCGGCGGACTCCGAGGTGTGGCAGCCCATGGAACGATGCCTGGCCCGCTGGTGTCTCGCCGAAGACATGGAGACCTTCGCCCAGGATGGCCCAGGTGGCATTTTCAGGCTCACCAGCGCCGCCGGTGAAGTGATTGAGGGGTCGGTGGCCCTCCCCTACTCCGCGGCCCAGGGGAGCGATTTTGACACGGGGATACAGTTCGCCGAAGCAGATCCCCCCCAGGGCACCTGTGATTTTGTGGTCCCCGGTGATGTCTACGATGAACAGTACGGCGGGATCGAGGGAGTGCGCTGGACCGCAAACACCTGGGGCACTGCCGCCATCAGCGAGACATCATCAAATTGCGCCGATGGCAGCGATTCGTGCCTTCGCCTCAAGAGCTTCGTCGACAGCGGGGTTCACCTCACCTACCGCCACACCTTCCCCACCCAAACCTTCTCCACTCTAACCCTCCGGCTGCGAACGGGCTCCGGCACGGGGACCGTCTCCATCGCCCCCCGCTCCGAGGACGCGCGCTGCGCCAACATGACCGAGGTGCCCGTCACCGGGGAGTGGACCACCGCCACCATCGATGTCGCCGCCAGCTGCCCCGACACCGAGTGGCTCCACGGCCTCACCATCAGCCACGCCTCCACCGCCATGGATCTCTACCTCGACGAAATAGTCTTCGATTAGTCACACACAGGGAGCGACCCACCCGGCAAAGTCTGTTTCGAATTCCGGCTGAGATTTTTTGCAAAACCACCTTCATACGCCACCTGGTGACCGTGGCGCCAAAGAGGGAGATGCTGTCCACGGGTGTACGGCTTCCCGAAGAGGCGGCAGATCGTGGAGCAGATTTCCTGGTCCCTGTGCGTTGAATATTGTTTCACTCCCCGTTGACAGTCCTTAAGTATTTTGTTAAAATTGTGCTTTCCGTGAATCTTGAGATCCGAGGGCAGTGATCTCCACTGATGATCACTGCTTGACAGAATTGGTCCATCAGCGGCCCCGGGAACCAGCGGGGCTGCCAAGGAGAAGCCATGTCCTCCAGCAAAAATACCCCCACCGGCGCCTCTCCCTCCCACCACTTCGAGGCGGTCCTCAACGGCATCGACGATGTCATCTACGTGGCCGACCCGCACACCTACGAGCTTCTCTTTGTCAACGACGCCGCCAGGGCCTTCTGGGGTGACAATATTGTGGGGCAAAAATGCCACAAGGTCCTCCAGAATCTGGACGCCCCCTGCCCCTTCTGCTCCAACCCCATGATCTTCGGGGAGAACCTTGGAAAGACCCACGTGTGGGAGTTTCAGAACCTGTTGACGCGGCAGTGGTACCGATGCGCAGACAAGGCCATCCAGTGGACAGACGGCAGGATGGTGCGCTTTGAGCTGGCCAATGATATCTCCAGCCTTAAAGCCACGGAGCAGAACCTTACGGAGCGGGTCAGAGAGCTGGACTGCATGCAGCGGGTGAGCAGCGCCATCGAGATGGAGGGCAGCACAGTTGACAATGTGTTCCAGCA
>JAHJLU010000266.1 GCA_018821745.1 Myxococcota bacterium
CTCACCCTCTATGCCTTCAGCGAGCAGAACTGGAACCGCCCCGAAGATGAGGTGGAGGGGCTCATGGAGCTGCTCTCCGAGTACATCATCTCCGAGCGCCACGAGATCCTCGACAACAACATCCGCTTCTCCACCATCGGCGACCTCTCAAAGCTCAGTGCGCCCCTGCGCGAGGCCATCGCGGAGCTTTGCCACGCCTCCCGGGAGAACACGGGCATGGACTTCTGCATCGCCCTCTCCTACGGGGGCCGTGAGGAGATCCTCCAGGCGGTGAAGAGCTGCATGCGCTCCGCGGGCGAGGGTACTCTGAGTGCGGCCGACCTCACCGAGGCGCTCTTTGAATCCAGACTCTATTCCGGGCACCTCCCCCCCGTGGACCTTATCATTCGCACCTCGGGGGAGCAGCGCCTCTCCAATTTCCTTTTGTGGCAAGCCGCCTACGCGGAGCTCTATTTTACCCCCACACCCTGGCCCGACTTTTCGGAGCAGGATCTGGACGAAGCCATCCGTGTTTTTGGTACCCGTGACCGGCGATTTGGCCTGACCCAGGAACAGATAATCAGGTAACCCATGGCACTTTTCACAAAGAATCTCCTCCTTCGAGTCCTCACCGCCCTGGTGGGAGCGCCCCTCATCATTTTCCTGGCCCTGTGGGAGAAGGCCTGGGGCTGGAAGGCCCTTATCCTGCTGGCCACCATCCTGGCGCTCATCGAGTACGGCCAGATGGCCTTCAAAAAAGAGGAGTTCGTCCCCAAGTACGTGACCCTGGTTGTGGGCAGCCTCTTTGCCGCCTTCTTGCTCTCGGTCTTTAAATTTCAGCCCTACCTGCTGCTCTTTGCCCCCTGGGCCGTCGTCATGCTGCTCATCTCCCTGGTGCTCATGCCCGGCGACATTAAAGAGTCTGGCATCAACGCGGGCAAGGGCCTCATGGGCGTCTTCTATATTGCCCAACTGGCCGCCTTTATCGGCCTCATGAAGGATCTCCCCCACGGGGGCCGCTGGATCATCTTCACCCTCACCATCGTCTGGCTCAATGACACGGGCGCCTACTTCGTGGGCAAATCCATGGGCAAACACAAGTTCTCCCCCGTGGTCTCCCCCAACAAGACCTGGGAGGGAGCCATCGGCGGCACCTTCGCCTCGTGCCTCGCGGGCGTGGGCGCCACCTTCTACGTCCCCGGCCTCACCATCCCCGTGGCCATCATCCTGGCGGTCTTCGTGGGCACCTTCGGGCAACTGGGCGACCTGGCCGAGTCCCTGCTCAAGCGCAGCTTCGGCGTCAAGGATTCGGGCAACCTCCTCCCGGGCCACGGCGGCATCCTCGACCGCATCGACGCCCTCCTCTTCGCCTTCCCCATCATGTTCGGCTACCTCTACATAGCCGCCTACCGCAGCCTCACCAGCCTCACCTGACCCCCCCGCCTTCTTAGGCCAATCACTCGTATTCAGTGACTTCTGGTTTCTCAATTCTCTTCGCCTGACAATTTGGGGGATTCTCCGTAATTTTATTTTTATTCATATTGGACTTTCCCCCTTCAATTACATACAATGAAAGTATCCCGAGAGCCGTCAGCTTCAGTGCTGCCCCAAACCATTTTCGTTCCTCGTGTTCTTGACAGGAGCAAATCATGCGAATCACCTTTTCACTCCTTCTTGTTTTAGCAGCCCTGCAGGCATGCAGTGAAGACACCAGGGTCATCGACCTTGAGAACTGCGGCAACTCCATCATCAACCCCGGTGAAGAGTGTGACGGGAGTGTTCCCGAGAATGCCACGTGCACATCCGCAGGGTACAGCGGCGGAGAGCTCTCCTGCACGAGCACCTGCAAGCTGGATTACAGTGCCTGCGAAGGGTTCGTGGCCGCATGCGGTGATGGAATCCGTTCCGGCGCTGAAGAGTGTGATCTCAGTGATTTTGGTGATCTTTCCTGCGGGAGTTTTACCTACTATGGTGGGCAGCTTCACTGCAATGCGGACTGCACCGTCTCCCTCACGGAGTGCATCAGCGCGGGCAAATGCGGCGACGGAACAATACAGGATGCGGAGAATTGTGATGGAGCCAACCTGAACAGCCAATCGTGCAAAACCCTGGGCTACTATGGCGGGACCCTCGCATGCAGCCCCACATGCGGATGGGATCTCTCCGGGTGTGAGGGGTCTTGCGGCGATGGCATCAAACAGGGGACTGAACAGTGCGATGGCGCTGACACCGGCGGGCAGTCCTGCTTTTCTCTGAACTATTACGGCGGCAACCTCGGTTGCAACTCTGACTGCACACTGGCTCTTGCCTCCTGTCAATCCTACGGCACCTGTGGGGACAATGCGGTCAACGCATCCTTCGGAGAACAGTGCGACGGCGCCAACCTCGGTGGCCAGGCCTGTACCTCCCTGGGCTACTATGGCGGAACCCTCGCCTGCAACTCCTCATGCGGCTGGGATCTCTCGGGTTGTGAGGGTTCCTGCGGCGATGGCGTAAAACAGGCGGCTGAACAGTGCGACGGCGCAGACTCCGGCGGCCAGTCCTGCATATCCCTGGGCTATTACGGCGGGACCCTCGGTTGCAACCCGGACTGTACGCTGGCGCTTGCCTCGTGTCAATCCTACGGCACCTGCGGGGACAATGCGATCAACGTATCCTTCGGAGAACAGTGCGACGGCAGCAACCTCGGAGGAGCCAACTGCACAACGGCAGGCTTTAACCAGGGCACCCTCTCCTGCGACACCGGCTGCTCCTTTGATATCAGCCAGTGCTATCACGTTCCCGAATGTGGAGATGGTCTCAAGGAGGGCACAGAACAATGTGATGGCGCCGACACGGCAGGGGCCCTCTGCCAGGATGTGGGCATCGCAAACGGCACAGTCTCCTGCCGATCCGACTGCACGCTCAATTACTCAGCATGCGTGACCTACCACCAGTGGGGCACCTCCGCAGAAGACAGAGCCATGGACATCGGACGTGATCCAGCAGGGAATTTCGTCATCATCGGCTCCAGTTATGGCAATTTCTTAGGAAACACCAACAGCGGGTCTTCTGATTGCTTCGTCATGAAGGTCGCTCCATCCGGAACAGTCCTGTGGGCCTACCTTTACGGCACAACGGGCACAGAATCCCCCTGGGGCCTGAAAGTACTCGATGACGGAAATATTTTGGTCGGTGGGATGAGTACTGGAAATTTTCCCGACCACGTGAACCAGGGCTTGAATGACGCTTTCCTCATGAAACTTGATACTTCAGGAAACCTTATCTGGCGCAGATATTTTGCCACTTCTGGCGCAGACGGGCTCTCATACATCACTACTGATACTGCTGGAAATATTTACGCTTCCGGCACTACTACCGGCGCATTCCCCTCCTTTTCCAATTCCGGTGGCACCGACCTCTTTTTTGTGAAGGTGGACCCAGATGGTGTTCTCCTTGACACCTTCCAATGGGGTGCTGCTGGCACTGATGGTGTCCCTATTGTGATCCCCACTGCTGGCGGAGACCTGCTTGTCAGTGGTGTCTATTCGGGTTCACTGTATGGCGATTCACCCATTGGCGGCATGGATCTGGGATTAACTCTCTTTGATGCCTCGCATAATACCCTCTGGAGCACGCTCTATGGAACCTCCCAGGATGATTTTGCATACAAGATTGTGCCCCTCTCCGATGGAACGCTGGGGTTTGCGGGGAAAACATACGGGAGCTTCTATGGGAACAGCAACAGGGGGGACGTGGATCTGCTCGTCTATAAAATGGACTCCACCGGGAATCTGGTGTGGTCTGATCAACTGGGGAGTGGAGGACCCGACGCGCTGCTGGGTTTAGCCACAGGCCCCGATGATCATCTCTACTCCTGTGGCAGTGTCAGTGGCAGTATCCTGGGAACCCCTTACAGGGGGTCCTATGATATTATCCTTGTCTCGCACACCGACGATGGTGTCCTGCGTTTTGTCAGATCATACGGCACCTCTGGCTGGGACCGGGCTGACAAACTCTTTGTCGACGAAAACAACAATATCTGGATAACAGGATTCACATCGGGCGCTCTCCCGGGCAACTCATACTATGGCAACATGGATGTTATGCTGATCCAAACCTACGGTGGGGATTAAATCGACCATAGGATGAATGCACTTACCCAAGGCCAAAGAGAGTTCAGTGCCCTTGAGATTTTTTCTTGTAAATAGTTCAGAAAGCCTCAAGGGGGAGACCTGCCCGCTTGAGGAGAGTTTCGACCTCTGCCCCACGGACCCGGCATACGTCGGCTGCTTCACCATGCGTATGCACTGAGGATTTCATCTTGGCGAATATGTGATATACTCCTCAGTAGCATCAGCGTATTCAAATCTGCCCACGGAGGCAACAATGGCCAAATATCATATATTCCTGTTAGTTTTGCTTTGTCTCACCTTAACCGCCTGCCCCTTCTTTGACTCGGAAAGTAAGTGCGGTGACGAAGTCATTCAAGGCAACGAAGAGTGCGATGGAAATAATTTCGGTGTCCTCACCTGCAACACCATAGGCTTTCCGTCAGGGTCTCTTGCCTGCACCAATTCATGCCGCCTGGACACCTCCGGCTGCCAGAACCTCCCCGGATGTGGAAATGGTATCACTGAAGGGGAAGAAGCCTGTGATGGGCAAGATCTCAATGGTGCTTCCTGCCAGGATGTGGGTATTGGCGATGGACAAGTCTCCTGCACCAATTCGTGTACTGTTGATTATTCTGAGTGCACAGCCATCCATCAATGGGGAACTTCAGGAATTGATAGAGGCACCAATATCGCGATCGATTCCATGGGGAATGTTTTCGTCGTTGGTTTCACTGACGGTAATCTTCTGGGAAATGTCGGGAGAGGGGAAGGCGATGTCTTCCTCATGAAATTCTCGTGGAATGGGGAACTTCTCTGGACCCAGACCTATGGCACGCAGAGCAATGAATATGCCTTCGGCCTCGCGATTGACCCTGATGACAACATTATTTTCTCAGGAATGACCGCAGGGAATCTGGGCGGTCAGACCTCACGAGGTGGGGAGGATGGCTTCGTGATGAAGACAGACAATAACGGTGAGCCAATTTGGACCCGCCTCATTGGCACATCAGGAACCGATGCGGTCTCGTGGTTAACCGTGGATCCCATGGGTAATGTTCATGTAACGGGTCGAACAACCAGCGCTTTTCCCTCCTTCACCAACAGGGGAGGAACCGACGTCTTTTATGCCAAATTATCCCCCACGGGAGAGACCCTTTTCATTTCTCAATGGGGAGATTCCGGTGATGACGCCCCCGGAGCCATAAGAGTAGACAGTGAGGGTTCTATCCTGATCATGGGGAGATACACACCAAGTGGAACCGCCAATGGCCTCGACTGCCGACTCACCAAGCTGGGTTCCCAAGGAGCAGAACTCTGGACGACCACCTTCGGTACTTCCGGAAATGAAAACTGTTACGATTTTTCCCTGGACCATGATGGCACAATCTCCTTTGCAGGCAGTACGGCGGGAGTTTATCCCGGAGAATCGAGCTCAGGAAATTTTGACGCGGTCTTTGCAAAACTGGATGGAAGTGGAGAAATCTTATGGCTTGATCAGGTCGGCTCCACTGATAATGATCACTCGACGGGCACTGCTATCAGTACATCTGGAGACTACTTTTTTTCAGGCTGTCTCAGTGGTTCTCTCGACGGACAGACCGCTGCCGGGAGCGCAGACATCTACCTCGTCGGTTACAACTCCGAAGGCCAACGCATTTGGTCAAAAATGTGGGGTTCAAGCAGTTGGGATAATTCAGGCAAATTCGTTTTCGACTCCTACGGAAACGCCTGGATAACCGGCTACGCAGAGGCCGCCTTCCCGGGTAAAACCCACTACGGCAACATGGACATCGTCCTCATCCACACCCACGTTGGCTATTAGGTATTTTGGTTCTGGTGCTGCCTTGGGAGCATTCCAGGCCGACACCTGTCCACTCTCACTGCAAGTAAAATGGGGGAGATTCTACTCTTCTGGGGTGGGGTCATTGGTGGGATCGGAGTCTTCTTCATCCTGATCCTCGCTGTCTACGGTTTTGGCTCTCTTGAGCATGGAGAGGCCCATGCGGATGCGCTGGCGCTTGGAGAAGTCCAGGGTGCGGGCGATGGTGGCCCACTGCTGGAACCAGCTCCACATAACCATCAGGGCCTCCTCCATCTGCTGGTATCGATCCACCACAGCCTCACCATCGGCGGGGATGGCGGCGGACTGGATCCGCTCCATCAGGGTCCTGGCGTCGCCGAGAATCTCCTCGGTGAGTCCGCGCTTGACCAGGAGGGCGATGGCCTGCCGGGCCTCATCGGTGGTCTGGGCCTTCAGGGCGTCATAGCGCTCAAGGAAGAGCTTGATGTTGATGATCACACTCTGCCCAGAGGTCTTGGTGATATCTCCGAAGATTTCCTGATGGATGGCGGGGAAGTTGAACTGGAGGGTGGCGCCTGCGACGTCGAACCAGATGTTCTCCCATTCGTTGAGCAGCTTGATGTCCTCACCAAAGGTGTTGAATGTAACGGGGGAAGGTGACCCCTTGCTCACGCCGGAGGCACAATAGACGAGCTGCCAGCCGTGGTCGACGTCATCCTGACCAAAACCGCGAAGGGTGAGCCTGGCCATGATTTCGGGATGGTTGACGGCGGTGAGGAAGTTGATGGTTCTGAGGAATTTTTCGTTCTTGTCTACTCTCATGTTGGTACCTGCTTTCTGCAAAGGTTTGGGTTGAGGACAGCGTGCTGTCCAGTGTTTAGTTATTTCCCTTTTCGGCACCTGCTCCCGGTTGTTGCAGCCTGAGAGTAAAAAAATTGAAAAAACTTCCCCAAAATGCCTCTGGAGGCCCAAAACAAGGCTTTTTCCATAGTTCCCCCTCGAATTTACATTCTTGTACCCGCCTTTTTAATTACTCCGGTGGCGATTTGAGAATTGTGTACCCACCCAAAAAAATTGACCGGAGCCTTTTTAGAATTATGTCCTGTGGTA
>JAHJLU010000267.1 GCA_018821745.1 Myxococcota bacterium
CGTGCGCATCGGAGGTACAGGTGAGGGAGACTGGGACACAGTGCCTGGAGACTATGGAGGCTTCTTTGGCCACGTTCTGGCAAGTCATGCTCACCGGACACGCGGAGTCGTCAAGGCAGGTCATGGCGCAGTATTTCGCGCCGTCCAGCATAGCAACGCATTTCTGGCCGAGGGGTGAACCACAATCACTGGTTGCGGCACAGGGGCGGCACTGGGCCGCGGGATCGGCGAAGGGGTGAAGTCTGGGGTTGTCATCGATGCCGTGGACGCCGAAGAAGACGGAAGAGTTGACTCCCCAGTTGATCTCGGTGAGGAGGCGATCCCACGTGATTGGAGTGACCTCATTTTGGTAGCCGCCACAGAGGGACTGGACGAATTTAAGGCTGACATTTCCCATCTGGGAGAGCCACGCGAAGGAGGTGGAAGTGACCACGTCCACGTTGATGAGATTTCCCTGTGCGTCCTGCTTGGCAGGGTTGAGCCGGAAGTTGTCGGCAAATTTTCCGTAGGTGTCACAACCGTTGACCAGCACAACCTGGTACCAGGAGGGGAGATTCATGGCCCACATCTCTTCGGAGCTGATGTTCCCGGCGCTGGTCGACTGCCAGTTGGCGGGGAGGAAGCGACCGGAGAACCCGGCGTGGCCGTTAAACAGGATCACTTCTCTGGTGGTGAAGCTCTCGATGAGGGCTGCCTTGAGGAGCGCAGCGTCACTCACCGGGTCCACCATCTGATCGTGGATGAGGGTAATCTCCACGCGAACGCTGCGGCCATTGGCGGTTACGGTCTTCACAAAGGGGCCCGAAGTGAGGGTGAGCGCTTCGAAGGAGGGGGCGGGGGACGCAAAACCCCAGACCACGAGCTTGTCGTATACCTCTCGCGCTTCCTGGAGATCGTACTGCTGCTCGTTGTAATCGTAGCCGAAGTGGATCCCCACGGTGAGGAGGCCATCGGCCATGAGGGCGTTGTAGTCGATGAAGGCGTCTTTGGAGATCTCTTCGGGGGTGATGGTGAGGGGGACAACCTCCACAACCGAGGGATCCTTGGTGGCGGGATCCCAGGAGGAGGGGCTGATGGCGTACGAGCTCTGCCAGAGGCCATTCTGGAGATCAGTCGTGGAGAGCAGAGGGACACCGAATTCCAGGACTTTTCCGCCCAGGGGTGCGGTGTAGTTGGGACTCGCGGGGACCAGATCCATAAAATCAAGGGATCCGCCGATTTCGCCGGTGAATGAGAAGCGATAGACGCCGGGGCTCTCCTCAGTGAGCGTCTCGGATTCAAAGGAGGCGGCGCGGGCCATGGCGTGGAGTCCACCGTAGTCGGCCTGGCTTGAGTGGTCACTCTTGTCGATGACGTATTCGTTGAGATAGGCCATGAGCATGGTGACTTTTAACTGGGCCAGCTCTTCAGCGCGATCCCGCTGCTCATCAGCGGGGAGATCCAGGTGTTCTTCAGCCAACTCCACCAGCATGGAACCCGATACCAGGAACTCCATGGCGGAATCGGAATAGAAGTTATCAGCCTTTCCCGGAGGGACCAGGGAGAAATTCTCAGACTCCATACCCTCTTCGTTGGGGGCGCAGGAAGGGAATAAAATTATTGATAACAATAAAGTAAAGAGGGCTTTTTTAATAAATGTTCTGGACATGGATACTCCAAATCGTTAAGGGCGCCATATTTTACTAACTATTGAAAAAAAATCAAGTTCAACAGGTTGTCCACTCCCCGGACCCTAAAAAAATTCAAAAAATCGAAAAAAAAACGGCAACCGACATGGGTAGCGATCGACAACGGGGGGGACAGCGGCCTTGACAGCCCCTTGAATAATGCTGCCGGGACGCCGCGATAACAAATCAACCACTGAAGGAGTGAATATTATGCGCAATGTAATCGGATTATTGATGACAGCACTGTTTGTTTTTGGATGCAGCAACGCCCCCACATCGAATACGGGAGGTCAGACAACCAGGGTGGAAGCCCCCGAGAGCACGCCCGTGAAACTGCCTGTGGCGACCATGGAGCCTGTCCTGGTCTGTGTGGATAATCAGACGCTGTGCCAGGAGCAGTGGAGCCCCGTGTATGTTCACCGTGCTGTTCCCTTCACCGGCCGGCGGGGCGTCCTCCACGGGGCGCTGTACGGGACCGCAGACCGTGGCTTGCAGGTGGGGAATCTCTCTGTTCCACTGACGGGAAAAAACGCAGTGGCCATGGATCTGCGGCGAGGTGAGATTGTCCTCACCGTTAACGGCGTGGTGCGGGGAGTGCTCCCCTCTGGTTCCGGCGCTGTGAAGAATTACCCCGATGCGGTAGCCTATGATCTCTCCGATTTATCGGGCCCCGATCTGAAAACGGCCCTGGACGCGCTGAGTGGCAAGACTGGACTCCACGTCACGCTCAAGGGGAAGGAGCATCTGGGGATTTTAGCCCGGTCAACCGTGAAACCCTCGGGACTGACAGTCATGGACCCCCTGGGAGATCTCTCTCTGCTGCGTTTTGAAAACCTGGACTTTCTGCGGCTTCGCACAGCCCGTGAGCTCACCGGGAGGGCTGCGCTGGGAAGGGTAAGCTCACTGGAGCTGGTTTCCTCTCCTGACTCCGATCTGCCCCTGGTGAAAGTAATGGAACGGATGCAGCCCCGTGACAGCAGCATCAAGGTGGTACGACTGGAGGGAAAATGTGACACGGCCCTGCTGCGCCGAATCGTAAAAATGCATCCCCGTGTGCTGGAAATACGTGAGCAGTTTGGATCGGATGTCGCCACGGATTATTCGCAGATTGCATCAATCAAGGGGCTGCGGGCCTTTACGCTGCAGCGGATTACCGCGGACAGTGTGGATCTCTCTTCACTTCAGACCATGGCGAGTCTGGTCTCCCTGACGCTGAAAACCAGGGGCACCATCACCACCGCCTCCCTTGGTCTCCCCTCGGGACTTACCACACTGCGGCTCGCCGGGGATATAAACCGGGAGATCTTCTCGGCAGCGTCATTCCCCTCCCTCACGCGGCTCGAGCTGGAGGCCCGAAGAGGGAACCTGTCTCTGGACAGGATCCCTGCATCCGAGTCGCTTAGGGAGCTGCGGCTTGAGGGAGTGGCGGTCAGAACCCTGGCCCCCCTGAAAAAGCTACATTCCCTTCACCTCACAGATTATACAGGGAAAATAACCGGCTGGTCAGGTGTTGGAGGGCTCTCTTTGCGCCGCCTTGGCGTGGAACACAACGCGGATCTCGTGCAGGAACTGCCCCGGGCAGGCTCGATTCACACGCTCCGGCTCCACGTGCTCGGTTCCCTCACCCTCACCTGCGGTCTGGAGCAGGTGGACAGCGCCCGCTGTATCAACGAGGCGCTCTCTGCGCGGGCCACCGCAGTGGAGCTCTTCTATAAATCCGCCGGCTCGCGGGAGTCCGCCGTCCTTGCTTCCCGGAGCATGCTCACCTATCTGGTCGCCGGAGGCAAAATGGGCCTGAGTGTTTTAAAAACTATCCATGCATGGAAATCCCTGCGATTTCTTGCTGTAATGACCCCCTTTGCCCTCGATGACAACGCCCGCCTCCTGGCAGTTCGCAAGCATCTGCCCCCCTTCTCCTGGTTTGCCAGGGTCAAGGGACTTCCGCTCTTCATCGAGAACCCTGCTGCCAACAGAGACCGGATCAACGCGGTACTTCGCTGAACGGACCCATTGGCGCTTCGGTCACCTCACTGATGTTCGTGCAAAAACCCCTGTCAGACCCTCTTTGCCCGATTTTATTTTCTCAAGAGACAGAAATATTCGGAGGGGACCAGAATCACCGCTGGATATTCCCTTCGCTTTAGGGCAAAAATATCGAGCGCTTTCCCCGAAGGGCGGTGGTTCAGAACTGCCCCCAAACTCGCCGAAAGCCGGAGTTTATCACGTGCTCAAACGGTTCAGTCTATATGGTTTCCTGAAAAACCAGCAGTACCACGAGCCCTTTTTGGTGCTCGCATTTCTCAGGATGGGCCTGAGCTTTACGCTCATCGGGGTGCTCATCGGTTTTCGGGAGATTGTCCTCAATCTCTTCGAGATTCCCTCGGGGGCAGTGGCAGATCTGGTGGGTCGCCGCCGCTCTCTGGTTTTTTCCATGCTGGCCTACATCGCAGGGTTTGTGGCGCTTGGGTCTGCAGGGTTATTATATCAGGCTCATGTGTCCCGATCCTGGATCATGGTACTGCTCTTCTCAGGAATGATGGCAACGGCCGTGGGGGATGCCTTTCGCACGGGGACCCACAAGGCCATTATTTTCTCCTGGCTCCGTCTTTCCGGGCGCCTCGATGAGCGTACCAGGGTCTATGGTTTTACACGATCCTTTTCCAAACTCGGATCCGCCGCTTCGGTGATAATCGCCAGCGTCCTGGTGTTTGTCTCCCAGAACTACTTCTATATCTTCTTTCTGGCCACAATTCCTTATATTATCAATATTGTGAATATTCTCGGCTATCCGGCTGAGCTAGAGGGAGGAGTCCCGGGGAGAACATCGCTGGCACTGGTCGCCTCCCATATGTGGCAGACCTTCCGCCGGGTTGCCCGGCGTCGGGAATTGCGGCGGCTGGTTTTTGAGTCCATGGGGTTCGGCGGATTCTTCAAGGCTGCGGGAGGATATCTGCAGCCCATTCTCCAGGCTGCGGCCGTGCCCTTCACCGCAGCGCTCTTTACAGGGGTCGCCATGAGCTCGGAGCAGCGCTCGGTGATACTCATAGGGCCTGTGTTTGTGCTCCTCTTTGTGCTCAGTGCCCTGGCCAGCTTTCGCGCCCATCGCCTGGTTTCGTTTTTGGGCCATGAAGAGAACGCCGCCCGGTTCCTGTGGCTGCTCTCCTTTCTTCTCCTCACAGTTATGGCGGTCTCCATGTACCAGGGCTATATTACTCTGGTCATAGCGGGGTTTGTGCTGCTCTCAGTCCTGCAGAATCTATGGCGTCCAATTCTGGTGAGCCGCTTTGATAACCACTCTTCCGAATCCAGTGGGGCCACCATCCTCTCCATCGAGTCCCAGGGCAAGAGCTTCGCCACCATGCTGCTGGCGCCGCTGCTCGGTTTCCTCGTTGACACGGTCTATGGGGGCTCCCTTGGAGCCACCCCTTTTTGGCCCGTGGCTCTCATTGGGGCGGTGCTGGCGCTGTTGTTTTTCCTCACCGCGCCAGGACCCCGGCAGGAGCAGAGCGACCACGGTGACATGGGGGTCTAATGGATTTGACTTTCAACGCCGCCTCTATTATCTCTCCCCTATGGATTTTGCCTACCACTTCCACCTGAGTACACAGCTCCGGGAGACCCTGTTTATTCCCTCAAACGAGCCCCTCGAACAGGTCTTGTCGGGGATCACCATCATCCGGAAGGGCCGGTGGGAGACAGATCGCTTCCGTGTGGATGCATATGTACTGGCAAACAGTCACGCCGTTTCCATTGCCCGGGGGAAGTTCAGGCTGGCCCAGGTGATAGCCTGCACCCCCTTCGAGTCCATAACGCCCGTCACGACTCTTTTGTCCCGTGAACTGGAAAACCCCCTGCCCGTGGCACCTGGGATGGTAATCGGCGAGTTTCTTGTCACGACGCAGGTTGAGCGGCTCTCTCTGGAAGAGGGTGTCGTGTTTTTTGAGGCGCTCCCCGCATCGTTCCAGTTGCGCCAACTTTTCCCGGGTCAGGGTTCTCCCGTGACGCTCCTCAAGCTTCACGAGGAGCCCGGTGGGGATGACCGGGAGCCCCGTCTTCTGGTCCACTCTCTGCACACCTATCCGCCCGAGGAGATTTCCATCTACTCTCTTCTGCGCCTCGCCCCCTCCTGATTCTGATCTCCCGGTACCAGGTGACGGCCGGGAGCCTTGCCCCCGGTCGCTCATCGCCCGGGGCAACGGAAACGCCTCCCGCTCCAAGATAAGGTTGAACAAATTGGTGAAGTGAAGTAAAGTTGGCTCACTTTCCGGTGATATAACCATGAAACAACGCACCGATCCCCTCGTGGGTCTCAAAATTTCAGATAAATTGACACTGGTTGAGAAAATTGGCCGGGGGGGGATGGGGACCGTTTATAAAGCCCGGCACGAGATTCTGGAGCGTGACTTCGCCGTGAAAATATTGCGCTCCGACATGCGCAAGGATCCTGTCGTTGTCGAGCGTTTCAAACGCGAGGCTCGTGCGGCGAGCCGCCTTGAACACCCCAATGTAGTCTATATCAGTGACTTCGACCAACTCTCCGATGGCCGGTTTTATATTGTCATGGAGTATATCCCCGGTCAGTCACTGCGTGATGTCATCCAGGAAGAGGGTCCTCTGGCCATTGATCGGGCCTGCAAAATTCTGATGCAGGTAGCTGATGCGCTGGATTATGCCCACGAGAGAGGTGTCATCCACCGTGATCTCAAGTCAGAGAACATCTTCATCACCAACCGGCGTGATATGGAGCGGGTGAAGATACTGGATTTTGGATTGGCCAAGCTGGTCTCCGATGCTCTTGATCTGCAGTCCATCACCTCCGAAGGTCAAATATTCGGGACCCCCGAGACCATGGCACCTGAGCAGATTGCCAGTATCAAGGTGGACCATCGGGTGGACCTCTACGCGCTGGGTGTGCTCACCTACGAGATCCTGCTGGCCAAGCCGCCCTTCAGCGGGCCCATGCTCCAGGTGCTCATGGCACACAAAAAACAGCCGGTCCCCCGCCCCTCCTCTGAGCGAAGCGATATCCCCACGGCCCTCGACGATCTGGTGATCAGATCCATGGAAAAAGAGCCAGCGGATCGGTACTCCCGCGCCGCCGAGATGCAGATGGTGTACCAGCAGGTCATTAACGACCTCTCCCGGCGATCCAGCGACCGCTCTGTTTTCTCCATGGAGCGCGGGCGTAGCAAATCCTTTGTGCAAATTCCCGCACAGGAATCAGCCCCCCAGGAAAAAGAGTGGCTCCGCCGGCAGTTCAATGAGTTCGTGCTGGAGGTCGCCGAACACTTGCGCGACCGCGATTTCGGTTCAACGAAGCTCACACAGCAGTTGGCCACTATCCTCGAGCTCGAGGAGCAGGTGACCTCGCTCCGCAGCGAGCGGGCGATTTATGTGAATAAATACGATTCCCTGGAGCACTCGGGGCGCCTTCGATCCTCCAAGCTGCGTCATGCCATTATCTCTCTCAACCTTGAGCTAAAGAGTCTTCACGCGTCGGGGAACGAGGACCAGATTACCACCGATGTGAAGTTTCAACTCATGGAACTGGAGAAGCGGCTGGCAAAAGTAGTTTCCATGCAGGAGACCGATGAGAAAGAGCTCGAGACCAGGATCGCCAGGCTCAACTCCAAAGCTGAAGAGCTGGAATACGAAATCGCCCGCGGTAATGAATCGATCCTACAGATGGTTGAAGAGGCTCGGGAGACTGTGGGGAACTCATCCACGCTCAAGACCGCCTACTCCCAGCTTGACGAGATGAAAAAGCGGCTCAAGAAACTGGAATTTTCCCACAAATAACAGTCCCTTCCCAAAATCTCAGGTTATGATTCCCAGCTCCTTCATCTTTCGGAAGAGCGACGACTTGTGCAGTCCCAGCTCTTCGGCTGCCTCGAGCTTGGTCTTGTTGCGCTTGATCGCTTTCTCGATGAGATTCTTCTCCATCTCCCGCATCGCTGATTTCAGATCCTTGCGCTCTACGGGGATGGTGATGAGCTGGAGATAGCCGCAGGGGAGATGCTGCATTGCAATTTCGCCCTCCTGACAGAGCACAAAGGCGCGCTCGATAAAGTTCTCCAACTCACGGATATTTCCAGGGAAGTTGTATGCCATGAGGACTCCAAGGGCCTCCGTTGAGATTCCGGTTACGTTCTTCTTCTGGATGGTGTTGAATCGCTTGATGAAATGGTCAATGAGGAGGGGAATATCCTCTTTGCGTTTTCGCAGAGGAGGGAGGTCGATCTGGATCACATTGAGGCGGTAAAAGAGATCGTCACGGAAGGTACCCCTTCTCACCTCCTGCATAAGGTTTTTGTTGGTCGCGACAATGATGCGGACGTCAGAGTGGAGGGTCTTGACGCTGCCGAGGGGCTCGAAGGTCCTCTCCTGAAGCACGCGCAGCAGTTTTACCTGGAAGGAGGGGCTGATCTCACCGATCTCGTCCAGGAAGAGGGTCCCTCCCTCAGCGAGGGTAAACCGGCCGGGTTTGGCCTTGTTGGCGCCAGTGAAGGCACCCGCTTCGTATCCGAACAGCTCTGATTCCAGCAGCGTATCGGGGAGTGCCCCGCAGTTCACCGCCACAAAGGGACGATTATGTCTCAGGGAGAGGTGATGGATTGCCCTGGCCAGGATCTCCTTGCCGGTCCCCGTAGCGCCCTGGATAAGCACAGAGGAAGGACTTGTGGCCATTTGGGGGAGCACATCCAGGATGGTCTTCATCTGGGGGTTTCGAGTCACCATGTCGCCGATCTGCACTGTCCCCGTGAGCTCTTTTCGCAGATTCTCAAGGATGCTCACATCCCTGAAGGTTTCGACCCCGCCCACCACATCCCCCAGGTCATTGGTGATGGGGGCTGCAGAGATCATGACGGGGATTTTATCTCCGTTCAGCGTGTTCAGGTAGGCGCTCCGGTTGGTGACCGGTTCTCCGGAGGTGAAGCTGGCGAGCAGCACACACTCCTCTTCACACAGAGAGGTCTGGAAGACATCGGAGCATCGTTTGCCCACGGCCTCTTCACGCTTAATGCCCAGAATCCTCTCCGCCGCCCGGTTCATGTAAACCACCCGGTGTCGTGTATCGCTGGTGATGACCCCCTCGGATATGGACTCCAGAATGGTCTGCGTGGAGATATCCATGAGTTCACTGGATTTGGCGTTTGTCATGATCGTGCGGGCTCCTCACGGGGTGTCCCGTTTCTGGGTGAAATCGTTTTCATATCAGTATCCGGGTGCCATTTTTAGGGGCAAGAGTGTCCACGAGAGTGAGCGCCAGCTCGGGGCCGTCGTGGGCGCCCTGATAACAGGGCGTACTCTCCAGCATGGTCATAAATTCACCGGTGATGGAGACGGCCTCGTGGACGTGACCGTGGAAACTGACAAGCGGTTGCATCCGCCGGATGAAACGCTCTACGGCGATGGAGCCGATGTGGACATCCAGGGGAACGTAGTCCACCATCTTCCCATCGAGTGCGGCCCTGTCCAGGGGGGTTTTATAGGGAGGGGCGTGGAATAAAAAGATGGATTTGCCATGGTCCTGCCCGGCGAAGAGGTCGGTCAGGTCATCGGCGATGGTCTGGTAGTTGCGTTCATAGTCCGACATGGGCACCGTAACGTATCCCTCAGCCGGGGAGACGCAGGCCGTATCCACGAAACGGGAGACGTCATATCGCTCCCAATCCTTGAGGTGAAAGGGAGAGGGTGGAATAAAGGAGTAGCCACAGACGGTGTGCTCGCCAAAGGTGACACTTTTGCCGTGGCAGTAAGTCCACGCGCCACTCTTCATGCCCTGGAGGAAGGCGGTCTCCTCGTATTTGGGATCATCATTTCCCATGATGAGGAATACTCTGGGACTGGCATCGCCCAATGTTTGACGGAGCTCGAGGAAACGGGTCTCAAGATAGGAGAGGACGAAGGCATCGGTTCCAAATGTCTCGGGTGACGAGAGGCCGAATCCGCCAGGGAGAAGATCTCCACCCAACAGCAGCGCGTCCACTCTGTTGCTGGTGAGCCATTGAAAGAGCGACTCATATCGGGATGCGCTTCCATGGAGATCTGTGGCGAAGGCCAGCGTGCTCATGAAGTTTCCTCACTCTTGGGGAGTGGCCGCGCGGCGTCGGTCACGGCGTCAATTTTCACTGCCCAGACGGACTTGTCACGGATGTCGTCATCGGTGACGAAGTGACAG
The DNA here is from genome assembly GCA_018821745.1 of Myxococcota bacterium. Taxonomy (GTDB): domain Bacteria; phylum Myxococcota_A; class Polyangia; order HGW-17; family HGW-17; genus SZUA-580. The sequence goes on from JAHJLU010000267.1 coordinate 9,850, forward strand.
TCCAGCAGATTATCATTCTTATAGCCTGTTTTCAGATAGTTGAAATAGGCCAGACTTTTGCTCCACCCCTCGAACCAGTGGTCGAGGTTTATGCGCTGGGCATCGGTTCCTCGGAAGTGTATGAGCAGGTCGATGTCACTGGAAGCGCCGGCGCTTCCATTGCTGGTGGAGCCGAAGACGTAGCATTGCTCGACACCGAAGGCATCATAGGGGAGGCTTCGGCCGATCTGTTCCGCGGCGTTCATTCTCCATTTCCAGTGGTTGGTGGACTGGTCGTCCTCATGGAAGACCATGGAGCTGCTGGAGAGGGTCGCGGGTTTGGAGGAGAGGTATGCAAGCGCCTTGTTCAGTTCTCCGTTCATGGCGATGGTGAGGGTCTTGTCTACGGTCTGCGCTTTGATGTCAACTACTTTGACAACGTCCTTGAACCGGCTGAACTCGGGGAGGAGGCGTGGCAGGATATTTTCACTCCGGGTGAGGAAAACATCATTGAGGATATTGCCCTCTTCGTCGGGATACAGCGGGAGATATTTAATCTCGGCCTCAACCAGATCCTGGAAGAAGTGGGTACCAAAGGAGAGGTCCGGAGTGTAGTTGCCCTTTTTCCGTGCGATCTCGATAAGCAGGCTGGTGTTGTTGATATCGGAGTAGCCCACGCTTACGCCCAGTTTGATATCACCCCGGGAGCCCCAGCGGCCGGGACCCATGAGGATGAAGCGTTTTTTGGGGAGGATTTTGTTCAGGGAACTCACGATACGACCAATGGTTTTCAGGTCTTCCACGGTGGTCATGTCGCTGTAGCCCTCGGGGCTCACGTAGACCACATGGCTGATGTTGGTCAGCAGGCCGTTGGTGACATATTTGGAGGCGCTGAACACTATTGATGACTGCTGGATGTCCTGGGGAATGGGCGCGGGGCTGTTATCTCCAGAGTTGTTCTGACTGCGGCACTGCAGGAGGTAGAAATCCTCGCCGTCATGGGCGAATTCTATATCAACAGCGGTCCCCATCTTCTCCCGCAAGAGTTCCAGCAATGACTTGATTTTTGGAAGGAAGTCCGTCTGTTTGAAGAGTTTGTCAAAGGTGAGGATGATCTCGTCGTTTACAAAATCCGTGTTGATAAGTGCCTTGGTTTTGATGGTGTCCCCGTCTCTCACGGAGATGAGGTTGGAGACTCCCGGGTAATTTTCCCCACACTCCCTCAGGACCTCTTGAATATCATGGGTCTCGAAGCTGTTGGTCCTCATGTTGATGAGGTCAATTTTCGCGGGTGCATAGTGGACAATCTCCTCGAGGGAGATGTTCACTCTCAGATCGGGTTGTCCCGGCGCAATGAGGACCGGGTAGTCATCACTCACCCGGTCAACCGCACGGGTTCCAAGTCCCGGCACCAGGCGAACCAGACCGTCTGTGCGGCGAATCCTTGGGGACCAGCGCTGGTGGTTGTCGGAGAAGGCCACACCGGCGAAGGCGGGCATGAAGTAGTCACCAATGCGGGTTCCAACCACCTCCATGATAATAATAGCCATCTCTTCACGGAAATCCAGAAATCCGCGCTCTTTGCGGTACTCGATGGGGTCCGCGTTGAAGGTGGAGGCATAGATCTCGGCGATGGCATCCTTAAGGGCGTTGAGGCGCTCTCGTTTGGTGCCCTGGTTGGCCAGAAACAGGCTCTTGTATTTACCCGAGAAGGCGGCGCCCACACGATCCTCCAGGAGGGAGGAGCTCCGCACAATGATGGGTTTTGTCCCCACGGCCTCGATCACCAGCGAGAGCCCCTTGACGATCTCCGGGGGGAAGTGGGAGTTCTTGAAGATCTGGACAATGTTCGGATACTCCTCACGGACCTGCTCGATGGATTTGTATTTTTGGTCAAACACCTCCATGAGGTTGTTGTATTGCAGAAAGCGCTGCATGACATCGGAGGTGACGTACCATGAGCGGGGAATCTTGACCCAGTCAGCCAGCTCTTTGAGCTCCTGGCTCTTGCGGATGATGGACTGGGCGAGGAAGATCCCCGAACTCTTTCCACCCAGTTTTCCACGGCCGTTGTCGGGATAGACCACATTCTTGATGAGCTCATAGAAATCGGTCACCTCGACGAAGTTCTTGGCAATGTTGATAAACTCCAGTTGATCCGTGAGGAGCCTGTAGATGGCCAGGACGTTGATGTTGGTGGTGATGTACTCCGGGAGCTCCAGCTTCTCCTGGAAATAGTACCGGGTGATGGCGTTCTGGATGTCCGTGAGCGAGGAGCCATAATCTTCCAGGGTGCTGACCAGATAGGAGATCTTGTCTTCCTTGATCCACATCTTGATCCGGTTGGTGATTTCCGAGGCCGAGAGGGAACGCTCGGCGATCTGGAAGGTCAACTGGCTCACGGTGATGATGGAGGTAATCTCCTGTTTGACGATGGGGCTGTTGGAGTGTTGTCCGCCAAGACCCTGTTCTTCCTCTTCGGAGAACCGTCCCAGGAGATCCTTCGCCTCCTGTATCCCTATCCAGCACAGGTAGTTCATCATCTTGCGGGATATTGACAGGTATAAGGAGAGATCGGTGGACTGCAAAAGCTCCAGGACCACTTTCCAGTCCTTGGAGGCGGGGGAGTGATCCTTGTCTTTGGCCTGCTCGAGGACTCCGATTGTCTCTTTGAGCCGGGCAAAGGCTACGAACCGACCGATTCGCTCAGCTATTGCGTTGAGCAGCTTGAGTTCTTCCGGGAGAAAGACCTCCCCGTTCACCCCGATCTGCTCCTTGAGATAAAAAATTTCAAGGGTACCCTCCACCACGTTGTCAACAATTATCGAGGTCTTCTGGGTCCATTTTGTCTTCACAAAGCTCGGTGACGTGACGACCACGTCGCCGAAGGAGATCCGTGCCCGGCAGATCTCGGGGAACTGCCACCCGGCGGGGATAGCGTCACAGATGCGACCAAAGATGGCCTTCTCGTCCATGATGCGATCCTGCAGGATGGTCTCCACTTCATACAGGCAATTCAACTCCTTGGCGCGCTCTTTGAGGTTGCTCAGGAGGAGGCTTAGTTCATGATGGGTCTGCTTCATCGGGTCACGATTCCCTTGTGTAACCGGCCGTCAATCACAGAGGTGAGGGGACGCTCACTGCGCACGTGAAGGACGTGTTCCGTTTCGGTTATAGTATGACAATTGTGGAGATATTCCCAGTCCAGTGTGTCGGCTGACCCTATGGAGTGGTAGTGGATCCCCAGTGCACACAGGTTATGGAAGAAGTGGGATCCCTGGCTCATGTCGGCGTTCATGGAATCCAGGCTGGCTTCAAGGATGACGCGGGCCTGGGAAATTTCCCCCCAGGTGGCGGGGATCCCCAGGCTGGGGTCGGAGCTGCCCCATCGCCCGAAGCCAAGGAGCACGCAGTGGCGGTTTTCCTCACGCAGGGTCCGGTTGATCGCCGCGATGTCCTTTTCCATGGTTCGGGTCTTGAGCCGGTCAAATCCTTCGCGTTTCACAAAAACCACGTCGGAAAGTCCGGTGATGACACCATTCCCCATGGCCTGATGGGACGAAAATACCAAGGGTTTGTCTTCATGGTCGGCGAGATCGACGAAGCTGGTGGTGACATTCATGGGACGGACCTGCAGAAACCCCACCCGGGCATTTCCCCTGTCGGGATCCCAGGCCGCCGCGAACTCGATCTCAACTTCACGGCCTTCGTGTTTCTCCGAGAGGGTGAGGAGCTCCTGGATGATCGCGTTGATGGGGAGAGTCTCGCTCTTGAGGAGTGGAGCAAAATTATACACGCGGCCACCCTGGGAGTAACCTCCCTCGTAAAAGCAGTCGTTGCGGTGATCCCAGGTGGAGACCAGATCATGGTGCACGCCGTCTGCTTCCACGATCTTCACAGGGTTCTCCACCAGATATTCTGCTTCTTTCGTGGGATCGTAGCCGTAGGCCCCCGACATATTCACGGCCCAGAAGTTCTGCTGGGTGTTGGAGAGGAGATCCCCCACGGAGTTATAAGGGGGAGGGGCCTTGGGATATCGGGGAGAGTATGTCCAGGTGGAGCCGCCATCCACGATGGTCTTTCCCAGCCCCGCGGCGAGGCTTACGACGCCGTCCCCTGGCACTGCGTTCCCTGACGGGTAAAAGTGGTAGCTTCGGGCAACACCGGAAATATTGGGATAAAAACGATCCCCGTGGCGGCTCCCCACCAGCTCCTGAATAATGACGGCCATCTGCTCTTTATAAATATCGAGCCCCACCCCCGCGAAATAATCCCTGGCCTCGGGAAAATAGACCGTGGCATAGACAAACTTCACGGCTTCCATAATTTTGGCGAAGCGGGTCTCGGTGTCGAGCTGGTTGTTGGGGATAATTTTGGTGCCATAAACCCCGGCGAGGGGGATGTGGAGTTGATCTTCAAACAGGCTTGATGACCGGATGGCAAGAGGGGTGTGGCATTGACCGGCGTAGGCATAGAGGGGCCCGAGTATGGACACGGGGAGGCAGCACTTGAGGAAACGGGACGCGATGGCCCGCTCATTGGTTTCATTTCTTACAAAGGCATGCAGGTCATTGAGCTCCATGAACTGACAAAAACAACCTGTGAGGAGGACCGTCATGGGGGGGATGTCAACATGAACCTGAGGAAAGGCTTTGTGATTAAATTCGTTTTTAAGAGTCTCGGAAATGAGACTCAGTCCTCTGGCCTTGCCTCCAAGCTCTCCGGTGCCCAGGGTTTTCACGGGGGAATCGGCGATGTCGCCAGGGTGATCGACCATGTTGGTCTCCCTTTGTGAGGGGCACGGCGTCCCGAAGGACGCCGTGCCACACAGTAATAATGCTTATACCCAGCCCCTGGCTTTGCAGGCTTCGACCACACGACTTACGGCGATAACGTAAGCTGCGTCGCGCATGAAGAGCTTCTTGCGGGCCGCAAGTTTGGAGACCTCATAATAGCCGGAGGTCATCTTGACATCGAGTTTCCCGAGAACTTCCTCTTTGGTCCAGAAGTAGTTCATGTTGCACTGGACCTGTTCGAAGTAGGAGCAGGTCACGCCGCCGGCGTTGGCCAGGAAGTCGGGGATGACGAAGATCCCGCGCTGGTGGATCACCGCGTCCGCCTCGGGCGTGGTCGGGCCGTTGGCGCCCTCGGCGATGATCTTGACCCGCGGGCCGATGCGGCCGACATTGTCGGC
>JAHJLU010000268.1 GCA_018821745.1 Myxococcota bacterium
ATTCTCTTTGCGTATTCCATTTGCTTTTCATCGGGTTGGAATACTTCAACTGTCTAAAAAAATGGTTAAATACTTGCTTTGTGACCTAAATATGTTTAGTTTCTGTTCAGCAGGTGCAAAATGTCCGATTTTAATGGCAATGATTTTGAAGATGAAGAAACGCTTCTCGGGTTTGAAAATAAATCGGGAGCCGGGATATCACCCAATGACAAGGGGCCCTTCACCAAAGAACTATTCACCATGCCTGCGGGTCTGAAACTGAAAGAGAAAGACATGAGAGAAGAGAATGAACCAGGGCTGGAGAACAGCGACCTTGACGATGATCATATTGAGATGGAACACAATCTGACAGACTCTCCGGAGATGCTGGAGATTCCCATGGATGATTTCGAAGACTTCTCCGAGGAGATCGATGCGGTAGCCCAGGGCAATCCGGAAAACAACGAAGTTCCCCGGGAATACGAGAGTTCCCCCGAGGGACCGGAAATGGACCGGGAGGTGCTCCGAGAGGCCCTCAAGGAGCTTCTGGACAAGGTGAACTCCCTCAACAGTGACCTTGCCGAGGAGCGAAACCGGAAAATACGCCTGGCCGCCGATCTGGAGAATCTCAAGAAGCGCTCGGGAAAAAACCAGGAGGTCGCGGTCAATCGGGCTCGAACCGACGTTATCGTCGAGTTCCTGCCGGTAATGGACCACCTGGAGATGGCGCTGGCCCACGTGGAAGAGTCCACCAGCGTCGAGGCACTCAAAGAGGGCGTCATCATGGTCCTCAAACAGTTCATCAATACTCTGAACCGCTTTGGCGTGGAGGGCGTAGATGCCCTTGGTCAGCAGTTTGACCCCAACTACCACGAGGCCATGGCTCAGGAAGAGAGCCAGCTCTACGAATCGGGCATCGTCCTATCCCAGTGGCAAAAAGGATACAAGCTGGGAGAAATGCTCATCAGGCCCGCGCGCGTAGTGGTCTCCAAAGGCCCTGGTGCCGCAGAGGAAATGCCGCCCACGGAATCGTCAGAATCTGACTCCGAATAGGGTTGCATTTATTCTTGCAATTTATATAATTCACCCTGGCTACTGCTTTGGTGCCCGGAGAATACATGGGAAAACTAATTGGAATCGATTTGGGAACCACTAACTCTTGCGTGAGTGTCATGCAGGATGACACCCCTATTGTCATCCCCAACAGCGAAGGAAGTCGGACCACGCCTTCCATGGTAAGCATCACAGAAGGCGGAGAGCGCCTCGTGGGCCAGCTTGCAAAGCGTGCCCATGTTGCGAATCCCCAGCACACAGTCTTCTCGGTGAAGCGTCTCATGGGGAGAAAATTCTCCGACAAGGACGTCCAGAAGATGGTTGGGAACAGCCCCTACTCCATCGTTAAGGGGAGCAACGGCGACGCCTGTGTTCGCATCCGCGACAAGGAGATGAGCGCCACTGAGGTCTCCAGCATCATCCTCGAGACCCTCAAGAAGGTGGCCGAAGAGTACCTCGGAGAGAAGGTCACCGACGCGGTTATTACCGTGCCCGCCTATTTCGACGATGCCCAGCGGCAGGCCACCCGCGACGCCGGCAAGATCGCAGGTCTCGAAGTTCAGCGTATCGTCAACGAGCCCACGGCTGCAGCCCTGGCCTACGGGGTCCAGAACGAGGGCAAGGACGAGATCATTGCGGTGTACGACCTTGGGGGCGGCACCTTCGATATCTCCATTCTCGAGATCAGCATGGGAATGTTCCAGGTCAGAGCCACCAACGGCGACACCTTCCTGGGCGGTGAAGATTTTGATATCCGCCTCATGGACTTCCTTATGGAAGAATTCAAGGGCCAGACCGGGATCGACATCTCCAAGGACGATATGGCACTCCAGCGCGTCAAGGAGGCGGCAGAGAAAGCCAAGATGGAGCTCTCCGCCATCCCTGAGACCGACATCAACCTGCCCTTCCTCGCGGTCAACGAGAGCGGGCCCCAGCACCTTGTCACCGTGGTCACACGCAAGCAGTTCGAAGATCTCACACGGGATCTGGTCGAGCGCACCCTGGAGCCGTGCAAATTAGCCCTCTCCGACGCGGGGATTACCGTAAAAAACATCAACCACGTCCTGCTGGTGGGCGGCCAGACGCGCATGCCCCTGGTGCAGTCGCTGGTCTCCGATTATTTTGGCATTAAACCATACAAGGGGATCAACCCCGACGAAGTGGTCGCCATGGGAGCCTGTATCCAGGGAGGCATAATCGAAGGCAGCGTCGAAGACATTCTCCTGCTCGACGTGGTCCCCCTCTCCATCGGCGTCGAGACAGCCGGGGGGATTTTCGCCAGAATAATCAATAAAAATACACCCATCCCCACGCGGAAGTCCATGGTCTTCACCACCGCCGTTGATAACCAGCCCTTCGTGAACATCCGGGTCTGCCAGGGTGAGCGAGAGATGGTGGAGGACAATAAAAGTCTCTCAACTTTCCAGCTCCAGGGCATCCCGCCGGCGCCCCGCGGGCTGCCCCAGATCGAGGTCGCCTTCGAGGTGGACGCCAACGGCATCCTCTCGGCCACCGCCCGCGATTTGGGTACGGGCCGCGAGCAGCGGGTTCAGGTGACACCCAACTACGGACTCACCGAGGAAGACGTTGAGCGTATCCAGACGGAGTCCCAGCTATTCGCCGACGAGGACCGCAAGAAGAGAGAAGTGGCGGAGCTGCGCAACAAGGCGGAGACACTCATCTACACCACCGAGCGGGCCCTCGAGGAGTACTCCGATATTCTGCAGGAGCAGGAAATTGCAGAGATCCGCGAAGATCTCGCGTGGTGCAAGGGGAAACTCGACACGGTCAATCCCGAAATACTCAAAGACGCGGTGCTGCGTCTGGAGACCTCGGCTCACCTCTTCTCCGAAGTGCTCTATCGAGATTTCCTGGATAAAGAGGAGTGATCTTGTCAAAAGAGTGGAGAGTTCCCCTTCTTCTCTTTTTCATCACCCTTGTCACAACAACCCTGACGGGGGCATCCTATGCAGGTGCCGGCCCCGGGCAGTGGCACAAGGGTCTGTGGTTCTCCATTCCTCTCATCGCAATCCTGCTCACCCACGAGATGGGACACTACCTCGCCGCAAAAAAACACAACGTGAGCACCTCGCCACCGTGGTTCATCCCCCTGCCCCCCTCCATCGGGATAGGCACACTGGGGGCTGTCATCCGGATCCGGGAGCCCATCACCTCGCGCAACGCCCTCATGGAGATTGGCGCGGCCGGTCCCATCATGGGACTCCTGGTGGCCATACCGGTGCTCATAATCGGGGTGGCCCTCTCGGAAGTGAAGCATATCCCGCTGGTGAGCCACATGGAGGTCATCTCCGAGGGGAACTCCCTCCTCTACCTGTTCGTGAAATACATTGTTCACGGCACCTTCCTGCCCTTCGCAGGCCGGGACATCATGATGCACCCCGTGGCCTTCGCCGGATGGATCGGCCTCCTCATCACCATGATCAACCTCATCCCCGTGGGACAACTGGATGGCGGCCATATCGCCTTCGCCTGGTTCGGTGATCGCTATGGATCCTTCTCGCGAAAGCTCCACGCTTTTCTGCCGGTCTTCGGGCTTGGAGTCTTCGCCTACGTCCTCAGCCAGGACGCCATCAACCACTCCCTCAAGACCTCCTTTGCCCTCCTCACGGACAAGGGGAGCGTCTCGTCCCATCCCATAATCACCGCCGCCAGCGCCGCCATGCCCTGGTTTGTCTGGCCGCTTGTTCTCCTGGTTCTCGCCAAAATCTCCGGCGATGTGGGCCACCCCCCCGTTGGGAAGGACAGGCTCACCAGGAGGAGCCGAATCATCGCCCTCGTTACGGCAATTTTGTTCCTGTTCATCTTCATGCCCGTTCCCATGAGGGCCCAATGAAGGCGCAGCTCTCGCTCCACTGCCCCGTCTGTTCCGGCGATTTCACGGTGGAGGGGATAGTACGCCTGCCTTCGGAGTTGAAGGTCGTGTGCCCCGGGTGTTCAACGGAGCTTGAGGTGAACACCGCCGCAACCGAAATCCCTGCCCCCGTCGAGAGCGGCGAGGGCTGCCCCAAGTGCGGCGCCCCTCGGAGGGAATCCCTCGAAGCATGTCCACGCTGTGGCCTCGTCTTTCAGAAGTGGCAGGGACTCTGTGAGCCCTTCTCCCAGGCGGCTGCCCTCGCCCGTGAGTGGGAAGAAATCAGGGAGCTTCCACTGGACGATGCCCGGCATTTCAGTTTCCTGGAAGAGTGTTTCAAGGGGGCCCTCCTCGATGACGCCGCGCGGGCCTACCTCTCCCTGGGCAAGGAGAAGGGGATCGATGTCTCCCAGAAGATCAGACAACTGGAGATCCTGGCACAGATGAATGTTACTCCCCGGGAGCGCGTGGTCTCCGGCCGGCGAAAGACCATTGTCCTCATCTGTGCGCTCGTCTTTTTCCTATTAATCACATGGTTTATCTGGTCCATCTCCCCCGGCGATCTCCTTGGCGGATGAGGCCCCGCTGTCGGGCACTGCAGCCATGAGCCCGACGGCATTTTGATAAATCGAAACGCTCCGGTGTAACCATGCTTGACACTATTCTCCACAAGGCAATGTCCCTGCGATGGTCCCTTTACCAAAAGCTCGAGACGGATCTCCACGAGCTGCGGTACTTCTTCTGGGAGACCACCCGCCTGTGCAATCTCAACTGCATCCACTGCGGCTCCGACTGCAGCAAGGACCACACGGTGACAGGCCTCGGGGCCGAAGTGGTCATCGACACCTTCACCAAAATTGCCGCCGCCCATGATCCCGCTAAAATCATGGTGGTAATGACCGGCGGTGAGCCCCTGGTGCGGCCCGATCTGTTCCCCATCCTCGAATCGATCGGCCAGCTCGGGTTCAAGATGGGCATGGTGACCAATGGATACACTCTGGACGCCACCATGGCAAATCGCCTCGCCCGGGTGGGGATCACCTCCATTGTGGTCTCCCTGGACGGCGCAAAAGCCGATCATGACTGGTTGAGAAACCGGGAGGGCTCCTACGAACGTGCCACTTCAGCTCTTCGTCATCTGGTGGCCGCGGGGATCCCCATTGTTGAAGCCATCACCTGCGTCACCCCACGGACCGCCGAACACCTTGAGGAGATTTACGAAATCGTCAAGGGGACCGGCGCTCTGTACTGGCGGGTGTTCAATATTTTCCCCATTGGCCGGGCGGCACATAACGAAGCGGTGCTGCTGACACCCGAGCAATTTGTGGGTGTCGTGAAGAGCATGGAGCTGCTGCGGGCGCGGGGGAAAAAAGAGGGGATGGAGGTGAACCTCTCGGAGGAGGGTTTCCTGGGTTGGGACCACGAGTCCAAAACCCGCACCACTCCTTATTTCTGCAGGGCCGGGGTCAATATCGCAGGGCTCATGGCCGACGGCACCATCGCCGCGTGTCCCAATCTCCCCGCCTGGATGGGACAGGGAAACATCCTGACAGATGATTTCAACGAGGTCTGGAAGCACCGGTACCAGATCTTCCGGGACCGCGCCTGGATGGGCAAGGGGAAATGTCAGGGGTGTGACCAGTTCTCCGTGTGTCAGGGAAATTCTCTCCACGTCTGGGACCCTGACAAGGAGGGCCCTGTCTGGTGTCACTATGACATCCTCCACCCAAACTCCGGGGAACCCCGCGATCAGTAGCAAATTATTGTAATTCAGTGGTTTTTGAGAATACCAACGGCAGTGAGGGGCGAGGTAGGCTACAGCTCGATCTCAATCTCTTCCAGATCACCCTCATCGAGAAGCTCCATGGTGAGGTTCTCGGTGAGTTCTTTGGGGGCATTGATCGCCGTGGCAACCTTCATAAGATAGGAGCCCTCGTCCATATCGTAAACATCGTCGGCTTCAGTGACCCGGATGAGCAGCCCCAGCAGCAGCTTGGCCTCCTCGCCACCCTTCACTCCGAAGGCTTTCAGGGTTTTGTCCAGGTTGAAGGCTTTGGGGTTGAAGGCGCTGATGTGGCTCATGAGCGAGGCGGGCAGCATACGCTGGGAGGTCATCTCCTGCATTATTTTCAGGACGATGGCCTGCTCCGAGTTCTCGAGATTGTTGTCTGCATAGGCCGCTCCCATGAGCAGATCCGCCAGAAGTTCAGATTCTATACGGGTTAACTTCTTGCTAGCTAAGGTCATCTGTGTCTCCTTGAATAACGGCTCGTGCCGGGTTCGCCACAAAGCCTATCAGAAGATGGAGCGGGCAAAAAGAAAAATGAAGGGGATCCCCTTGATTTCTCACCTGTCAGAGAACGCAGGGGGGCTCACCGCGTGAGGTGCCGGGTTTTTTGTGCGATGAAGGACTCTTCGTTGGTGGGAACGACCAGGACAGGCAGGGCGCCGGTGCAGGAGATTGGTCCTTCTTTACCCCGCACCGTCGCCTCGTTTGCCTCTGGATCCAGCCGGATCCCGAGGCCCTCGAGGTTCGACGCGATCCGCATGCGCATGTAGGCGTCGTTCTCGCCGATGCCTCCGGTAAAAATCAGGGCATCCAGATTACCCAGAAGCGCGATATAGCTGCCGATGAACTGCTTCACCCGGCGGGCAAACATGGTGAGGGCCAGGCGGGCATCTGCGGAGGTCTCCATGACGGACTGAAGATCCCGCATGTCGCTGGAGACACCGCTGACCCCCAGCAACCCCGACTCTTTGTTGAGGATGCGGTCGATGTGGTCAATGGTGTATCCCAGGCGCTCCAGATGCAGCACAATGGCGGGATCCATGGTCCCCGTGCGGGGCCCCATTAAAAGCCCGTCGAGCGGCGTGAAGCCCATGGAGGTGTCCACGCTTTTGCCCTTCTCGATGGCACACATGGATGACCCGTTCCCCAGGTGACAGGTGATGAGATTGAGAGACTCCACGGGGCGGTCCAGCAGCTGCGCCGCCCTGGTGGAGACGAAGTCATGGGAGGAGCCGTGGAAGCCGTACTTGCGGATTTTGTGTTTCTCATAGACCCACTGGGGGAGCCCGTAGAGATATGCCTCTGGGGGCATGGTCTGATGGAACGCCGTGTCGAAGACAGCCACCTGCGGGATATCTGGCAACAGTGACGCCACTGCCTCGATCCCCGCCAGGTTGGGCGGGTTGTGGAGGGGCGCCAGGGAGGTGCACTCCCGGATGGTCTCCAGGACGGCCGGGGTGATGATGGTCGCGTCGGCGTGGTGCTCTCCACCATGGACAACCCGGTGACCCACGGCCGTAAGCTCGGCCATGGAGGCGAGCTCGCCCCCGGGACGACACAGGAGTCCCAGCAGCAGGGAAATCCCCTGCTCATGGCCGGGAATGGGCTCCTCGAGGGTGACGGTGCCCCCCTCCCCCTTGTGGGTTATTTTCCCCATCTCGAGGCCGATTTTCTCAATGAGTCCCTTGGCGGCAACCGTGAGCTGCTCTCCCTGAAACAGTTGGTACTTGATGGACGATGAACCGGAGTTGATAACCAGAATTCTCATGGAATCTCCATTTCTCCCGGTGAAATGTGGGGAAAATGAGCGAACAGTGCTAGACTACTCACTGCCGAAAGAATAGCAACCCCGTCCTCACTATTCTTTTCATCTGAGTAAAATGTTTCCACCCAGAACGTACAAGCGCGGAACCATGTTTCCGAAAACAGGAGTCCCATGAAGCTCAAACACGTTAAAACAGCGGAATCAAAACGATACCCCAGCTACCACGAAGGCATGAAAGCCCTGGGAATCCGTGCCATGGTCGTTGGCGCGGGGCTCACCATGGGCCTGACCATGGGGGCCTGCGGTTCAAAAAACAGCGACGAGACCGCCACCAAAAAAAATGTGGAGACGCCCAAACCACGAGTCGAACGACTCTCCGGTGAAGCCCCGCGACCCCCCGCAAACCCGACGGAGACAATGACGGCATCCCCGATGCCCGGGACAAGTGTCCCGATGAAGCAGGCCCCGCCGATAACAACGGGTGCCCCAGGAAGAAAGTCAAGATCCAGCTCAAGGGCGATGTGGCATCCGTTCACCCCCCTACCCCGGGCAATAACTCCTAGATTCCTCAGTAATCAATGGCGCGGGGTTTTTTCTTCTGCCGGTTGAGCAGGGGATTGAACTGTTTCTCGTGGCCCACCGTGGTCTTTGGACCATGCCCCGGATAGACCGTTACAGCGGGGTCGAGGACCAGGATCTTTTCCTTGATACCCCGGATCTGCTGCATCATTTTTTGCGCCGAGGTGGCCTTTTTGTCTGTAAAGGTCATGCCCAGGTTCTCCAGAAACAGAGTGTCGCCGCTGAACAGGTGGGCGCCGCACAGGAAGAACAGGCTCCCCCTGGAATGCCCCGGCACCGCAATAATACGCAAGTGCAAAGTCCCGAAGGAGAGGTGTTTCTCCTTATCGAGCAGCACATCGGGCTTGTCGGGGGCTCTGGCCTTTCCATAGAAGTGGCGGTCCACCTTGTGCGCATAGACCTTCACACCGTATAGCTTCCGGTAATGGTCGTTGGCCTGAATGTGATCGAAATGGCCGTGGGTGTTGAGGATTGCCCGCACCTTGAGGGAGCTGCTTTTGATATGCGCTTCGATGTCGGGGTGGGCCTTGCCCGGATCAATGATGACCGCATCGCGGCTCGAATTGTCAGAGAGGATGTAGGTGTTCTCACGGTAGATTTTCCCCCACCGCGCAACCGCAACCACCACACGTTTTACCGTATACTGCGCCGTTTTTTCAGCCGCCCGTGGCCCCTTCCCCACCGAAGGTTTGCCCATGACGGCGGCACTCATTGAGCCCGCAGACTGGGCGGCCATGCTCTCCCCCGCATGCGCCATGGGTTTCCCCTGGCTTTTTGTGTCACTTCCCCCCTTGGAGGAGCAGGAAATGCAGACAAAAACCATGGCAATCAGCCACTGGAACCGGTGCGCTGCAGGGAGGAAGAGGTGGTTTGGGGCGGTCACAAGGAACCTTTAGGGGCGGATTCCGCTGAAAAGACCCGAGAGCAGCTCTGTACCCATCTTCTCGGAGCTCTGGATCTGGTCGAGGGAGGAGAGCAGGTCCTTCATGACAAGAATCTCCTCGAAGACCATGAGCCGCACCAGCTGCCGGTTGGCCGGGGTAGTGGCAAATTCCAGCGTGTTCCCGCGGATCTCCATGGTGATAAAGATGTCTTCTTTTCTGATCCGGTAGATGGTGGTGCTCCCGAGGCTGTGGAGCCGATGGACAAAGAACTCCTCACTGACAAAAGCGTGTTGAACACGGCTGGCCATAAACTCCACCATGGCCTCGTTCTTGAGATCCAGGGAGAAGGTGGTCAACTCCTCAGTCTTCTCGCTCATCTTCTTCCTGAGCCCGTCACCCCCGGAGAAGCTGGCCACAAGAGTGGGAGGAGCAACAATGCTGGCGATGAGCAGGGTCATGATGGCCACACCAAAAAGGTTCTGACCAATGGCGCCGCTGGACAAGCCGACACCGGCCACAATCAGGGTGACCTCTCCCCGAGGAAGCATGCCGGCCCCGATGCGAAAGGCCCCCCTCAGGTTGAACCCCATGAAGAGAGCGGGAACCCCGCACCCGAAAATCTTTCCGACCACGGCGCCCAGGGTGTAAATGAGCCCGAACCCCACGACCCCCTGCATGGCCTTGAAGTTCACCATCATCCCCATGACACAGAAGAAAATCGGTACGAAAAAGTCATATATTCCGGTGAGTTTCTCCTCAATCATGGACGCGATATCGGTGCGGGAGAGGGAGAGGCCGGTGATGTAGGCCCCGATGATCATGGCCAGCCCGGCGGTCTCACTGAGACCCGCAAGGACGAGGGCGAGTCCCAGGCTCATCCCCGCGATGGTGTCAGCTTTCTTGAACCACTTGAGGGAGCGGCTGATTCTGGGCGCAATGATTATCCCCACAACGGTGCAAATGAGCCAGAAGCCAAAGGCCTTGGAGGCGATGATGGCGATTCTTCCCCACTGCAGGCTACCCCCGGCCTGGCCCACCTTCACGATGCCCACGACCACGGCCAGGATAACAATCCCCACCACGTCATCGAGGACGGCACCGGCTAAAATGGTGACCCCCTCGGGGGAGGACATCTTCTTCTTCTCCGAGAGTATTCGCGCGGTGATCCCCACACTGGTGGCGGTGGCCAGAGTCCCCATGAAGAGGGCGGTGGGGTGAAACAGGGAGGGGACGCCAGGGACAAAGAGCCAGGTAAGGGTAGCACCGATAAAGAAGCTCAGGACAACCCCTCCCATCCCGACGGCGGTACCGGCAACGGCAAACTTCAGGAAGGTGGAGAGGTCTGTCTCCAGCCCGGCCAAAAAGAGGAGAATAATGGACGCCACCACCGCAAACCCGTAGAGCTCAGGGCTGATAGGGATTGCACTCCCCACGGGGATGGGAAACAGGGGGCCGTTGAGCAGCGGCAAAAAAAACTGCCCCAGCATGTAAGGGCCGATGATGATGCCCGTGGTGAGCTCCCCGAGGACCCTGGGCTGCTTGAGGTACCGCTCGAAAATCTGTCCCATGATCTTGGAACTGATGACGATCACTGCCAACTGCAGGATAAGCCGTGTCATTTGATGAGTCATGGAGACCTCCTGGAAATGGCAATTCTCAGAGGAGAACCGAGAGCGCTTCCCCCGCGGATTTTGCGTTGAGGATGGACTCACGCTTTTGGGGGTCGGAGAAGATTCCGCTCATGGCAGCGATAAACTGGATGTGGGGCCCTGCGCGGCCGGTGGGGGCCAGCGTCATAATAAAGATTCTGCAGGGCGCACCATCGAGGGAGTTGAAATCAATCCCCGTGGGATGCACACCGATGGCCACCTGAAGATCAGAGACCGCGTCGGTGCGTGCGTGGGGAATGGCAATCCCCAACTCCATCCCCGTGGACATCTTCTCTTCCCGCTCAATGAGGGCTCTGTAGGCTGCGTCACGATCTTTCACCGCACCCCCCGCCATGATGACGTCGAGCAATTCCCCCAGAACAGCGGGCTTGTCTTTTCCGCTGAGATTAACGCAGATATTGGATTTTTTTAAAACTTTTCTCAGATTCATTATTGGTCTCTCACCGTGGGGTAGAACATGTGATGTGTATCTACCGGGGAACGGCTATTTCATGGATGGCGGCACAGGTGCTACAGGCTTTACAGGTGCCTTGGGTTTCAGTCTATTGCGATCAATGTCCACCGGTTTGGGATCGGAGAAGAGGTTCTTTGCCAGCGCAAAGGGGAGAACCCTCAGCATTTTACCCTCGTTGTCGCTCAAAATAACATCGACGGGGCGTCCCTTGAGGACCCGGTCGGAGAGGAGCTTCGCCACCTGGTAGTAAGGTTTGGCGATTCCCGGTTTTTTTGCATCTTTCGCCTCGATCACTTCTCGGAACTTGAGCCGTTTCTTCTCTTCAAACAGGTGGATTTTTCGGACATATCGCCTGCAGCGGTTGAGGCTCATGAGGATGTCCCCTATCTTGCGAACGGAAGCTTCGTTGAACGGTTCCGCGTAACTGACCTCGCAGGACCCGAAAGTAATAGTGGGGTGGCCCTTGATCTCTTTCTTGCATGCGGAAACAAGCAGCAGCAAAACACTCAGAATAATAACCTTTTTCAACATTTCTCGTCTCCTTCCCCCCGTGGGGCGAGGTGATTGTATTCAACAAGGTGCCTTTGATCAATGATTATTGAGCCATCATGCGTGGATTCATGGAATCGGGAGCCCTCCCCCACAAAAAATTCAGGCACCGGCAGTTCCCGCTCACTATCTCACACAGGACGCAGAGAGATTCTGGCGCCCAGACGGGTGAAGGTGAGAACCAGCTCCTTGGCAGCATGGCTGTCCACGTTTGTGGCGATGGTTCCCCCATTGTCAGCCAGGTGCTTGGACTCCTTGAGGCCCAGTCCGGTGACGGCCCGAAGCTCCTTGATCACGGAAATTTTATGGTCCCCACTCTCAGTAAGAATAACCTCGAAGCGATCACCGGTTACGACGGCCTCTGAATCGGGGGCCTCAAGAAGCGGAAACGAGACAGGCTCGCTGAAGAGGGTGACACTGGCACCGACGCTGTTGAACAGCGCCAGGAGCTGCTGCTTCTCATGGTGCCCCGCGACCTGGCAGGTGCCCCCGGGGACCGCCATATCCTTTGCTTCCTTGAGTCCCAGGGCGGTGACCGCCCGGATGACTTTGATCACCGCCAGGGTGTTGTCCCCCACGGAGTCGATACGCAGCGCCGTCACCCTGTCGGGGGGGAGGCTGTCGCCGGCAAGGACCACATCCACGCTGGCTCCCAATTTGCCCAGCACCTGCTGCAGCGCATGGTGCTGACGCCCCGTGAGCCGCACCACAAAGCCGTGCCCCGACTCAAAATAGGGCATGACAACCTCCCGGGTCAGATCAAGCGCTCTGGAAATCTCAAGGGCTGCAATGTCCCAATGCTCCCCAAGGTTGTGACACA
>JAHJLU010000269.1 GCA_018821745.1 Myxococcota bacterium
CCCTCCCCTACACTTTCAATCTCGCGCATTTTGAAACACTTATCTACTCGGCGTACTACGCCCCCAGGGGTCGGCAGCGCCTCTATCTGCTGGCAGGAGAGCTTTCCGCACGGTACCTCTATCCCACGGACCTGCTCATCGGCATCATAGGCTCCGAGGGGAGCGGGAAATCCACCCTCATCAAGGGTCTCTTCCCGGGCCTGGAGCTCACCAACGACGACGTGGGGGTCAATATTAGGCCCACACCCCTCTATGACTTCGATCCCAACGACTTTTTTGCGCCCCACACCTTTCACATCGACGCCCGCTACGAGCTGGCCTTCCACCAGAAATTTGACATCTGTGAGGCCATCTCCACTATTATCCGGCACGGGCGGCGCGTGGTGGTGGAGCACTTTGACCTCATCCAGGACGCCGTCGGGTTCAACGCCCACATCCTCTTCGGCATCGGTGAGGAGGTCATCGTGGCCAGACCGGGGATCTTCGGCCCCTGGCCCTCGGAGATCAAGAAGGTGGTGGACAAGACCATCAGGTACCGCCTCATGGCCCACAGCGCCGAGGACATCACCTCCTACATCCTGGCCGAGGAATACAACACCACCCGCAAGATGCTCCACAGCGACGTCAAGCACGGGTTTGTCATCAAGTTCCCCCAGGAGCCCGGCATTGACCTCGATGAGCTCGAGGCCAAGGTCCTCGATGTTATCAAAAAAGACCTCCCCATCGGCCCCGCGGGAGACGACGAGCTGGGCATCGGGGAGTGGCGAATGTACTGTACCGGCACCCGCACCCACGTGAAATCAACGGGAATGATCGAAAACTTTCACCTGAAGAAGGAATTTATTTACGACGCCCTGAGTCGTGAGTACCTGCTGGTGGGCATTGTGGGTAACCGAGAGATCGTGGGACTCGAAGATATGGCCTATCTCCAGGAGACCTGATCCCCCACCAACCCTGCGCTCTTTGCGAGAACTCCAGCGAAAGGACTGCAGCCATGAAGATAACAGCCTTTTCTCCCGTCGACGCCATGTACCGCCATGTGACCAGCGACGGCATCCGTGAAGTCACTGCAGGTGGCAGGACCCTCCTCTCGATCGACGCCGGGGCACTCACGCACCTCGCTGAGCAGGCCTTTCACAATGTCTCCTATTTTCTTCGCAGCTCCCATCTTGCCCAGTGGCGGGCCATCCTCGATGACCCAGAGGCTTCCCACAACGACAAATTCGTGGCCGAGGCGCTGCTGCGCAACGCGGTGATATCTTCCGAGGGATACCTCCCCCTGTGTCAGGACACGGGGACAGCCACGGTAGTCGCCCTCCGGGGCTCCAACATCCTCACCGACGGCGACGACGCAAAACACCTAGAGGCTGGCATCAGACACGCCTATGAACGCAATGACCTGCGCTATTCGCAGATCGTCCCACGTTCCATGTTTGCGGAAGCAAACAGCGGCAACAACCTGCCACCCCAGATAGATATTCAGTTGGGACCCGAGGATGGCTATCGCTTCCTCTTCGTCGCCAAAGGTGGCGGCAGCTCCAACAAGACGACGCTCATCCAGGGCTCAAAGGCCCTGCTCAACGACGAGGCCCTCACCTCGCTGCTCACGGAGCGCATCGCGGCCCTCGGGGTTGCGGCCTGCCCGCCTTACCATCTGGCCGTGGTCATCGGCGGCACCTCCCCCGAAGAGAACCTCAAGGTCCTCAAGCTGGCCTCGGCCCACGCCCTGGATCACCTTGAGGGCCCCTCGGAGACGGGGGCAATGTTCCGGGACCGCACCTGGGAGGAAAAAGTCATGGCAATCGCCGCGGCGAGCGGTCTGGGCGCCCAGTTCGGCGGCAGATATCTGGCCCTTGACGCCCGGGTCATCAGGCTCCCGCGCCACGCGGGGTCATGCCCCATCTCCATCGGCGTCTCCTGCAGCGCCCACCGCAACATCCTGGGTCACATCACCCGGGACGGCGCCTTCCTGGAAGAGCTGGAGCCCGATCCCGTGATCTACATCGCCGGACCCAAGGAGCACCGCGCCGGTGTCCATGTGGAGATCGGCGACTCCATGGACGAGACCGTGGCGGCCCTCGACGGCCACGCCCCGGGCACCCTGGTCTATCTCTCGGGGACACTGGTGGTGGCACGGGACATGGCCCACGCGCGCCTCTACGAGATGCTCAGGGAGGGAAAACCCCTGCCCGAGTACTTCAAACAGTGGCCCGTCTACTACGCGGGACCCGCAAAAACCCCTCCCGGCGAAGTCATTGGCTCCTTCGGCCCCACCACGGCCCAGCGCATGGACGAATACATGGAGCCCTTCATGGCGGCGGGGGCCAGCCGGGTGACCCTGGCCAAGGGCAACCGCGCACCATCGGTCACGGCCTCCTGCGCCCGCCACAACGGATTTTACCTGGGCACCATCGGGGGCGCCGCCGCCGTCATCGCCCAGAAGCATATTGTTACCAGCGAGCTGCTTGACTTCCCCGACCTGGGGATGGAGGCCATACGCAAGATCCGCGTAAAAGACCTCCCCGCCTTCATCATCACCAACAATAATAACGAAACCCTCTATTAGTCACCCCGCGGTGGACGATTCTGCGTTTGCAATGGAACCGGCTCACTGAGTAATAAAAAACGAGGGGGAGGAGGTGAGGTCCAGGGTGTGCTCTCCCGCTGCGGGGACACTCACATCGGTGCTGCCGCTTTCGGAGTAGTCCCATTCATACCGGTTGAGCGTGGCGGTTTCCAAGAGAGTGATCTGCGCGGACCCCTCCTCACCCTCGGCAGCCAAGGCCCACAGTACGTAGCATGTGGTTCCGTTGCCGTCTGCAAACACAACTCCCCGAGCATCTTCCCCGATGGAAAGCGCCGCCGTGGCCCCAAAATCCACGGAGAAATCGCCCAAAATGCCGGACATGGTGGTGTAGGCGATACCCGTTACGGTTTTAGTCGCTCCCGAGGGATCCTCAACGTCGATAATATCTTCGTAGAGCCCCATGTAGGAGAAGGCGCTGTCGGTCTCACCGGGTGCGGCCGTGTCCGTGAGCAGGAACCAGTCGATCCCGCTCACTCGCTCCAGCTGCGCCAATGCCATGACCTTGATGAGGTAGTTGCGGGCGTAGGCGGGACCGCTGGGCTGCCCCTCCAGCTCAAGGTGGGGCGCACCCGATTCCGTGGTTATCCAGTACTTCCCCGAATACCCCTGGGCGATGAGCGCATCTTTAAAACTTGTGACATGCTCCACGTAGGAGTTCGCACCGGCGTCGGTGTTCCCCGCGGTAAAGAGGGGGTAGTGGTGGAAGGAGAGCACATCGAAATATTCTCCGCCACCCTTGGGATACGTTTCGGTGACGGTGCCGTCGGCGGGGTTGTCGGTGTAACGCAATATGGCGCTCAGGAACGATGGGTACCCCAGCCCGCCCGTGGCCACCAGCCCCTGGGGATCAATGGACTTCACCACCTCATGGGTAATGCGCAGCATGCGGATGTAATCGAAAATGGAACCGTTAAAGCGCACCAGTTGCTCTTTTGCGGGTGGGTCTGTGTCCCAGTCCAGCGTGTGGTGCCAGTCACTCACCCAGTCGGGCTCGTTCCACACTTCCCAGATGCGGATCCAGGGGTGGTAGATGGTGACCGCCTGATGGACGTAGGAGGCCCAGTAGTTTTCGGGGTTCACCGACCCGTCTTCCAGCCAGATGGGCTCATAGAGGTTCTGCGGAATATAGTAGTCGGTCTCCCAAGATGCTGCGGAGGAGGGAGCGGTGCTGTGCTGCTCCGCCGGTCCGCTGAGAAACGCCACCAGGGATCGGTCAATGCCATTGGCAATATAGGACTGGATATCGCTCTCCTCGATGGTGTAGCCCCAGGTGTCCAGGTGACGCTCGGGGAGGCTGATCCGCGACGATCGTACCCCGGCGAGGGCAGCAATATCACCCATCTCGCTGTCACCCCAGGAGTTGTTCCGGTGCCCCTTGTTGATACCGTACCGGAACTCGGGAAGCACCGACATGGTAAAATCAGCGGGGTCAATGGGATCGTTGTGCAGGACACCGCCATCGGGCTCCCCATAGGGATTATCGCCATCTGAAGTGTCATCACATCCAAAACTTACCAGCAACAAAAAAACAATCAGCAATCTGCGCATGGATTCATACTCCTTGCAAACCATATACAATATTCAGGCAGCAAGGGGTATCCCCAAACAACCAGAGTCAGATATTGCAACCACTGTGCAAAATTTTGTACAGTACTGACGCGGATAGGATAAAATCACCCCCACTTGTTCAACAACTGCACAGTGTATAAGTTTTTAGACATAGCGTCGGTATTTTCTAAATTCTACATATTACCTAAATTCCATGCAAATACAATCCCGTAACAACGATACCATGGATTGGCATAGCAATTGCTTCCAATATGGCTGTACAGCCGAATCCCCGGATACCCCGCTCGGAAATGGCTGTCACAAGGAGTGCCCCCATGAGAACCACCACGAGATTCATCACCCTGCTCGCATTTGCAATCACTCTGGCCGCCTGCGGCGAGGCAAACGTGGCCACCGATGACGCCATTGACCCCGTAAGAGATGACAGCCGCGACTACCCACAGGGGCTCACGGTTCTCGACTTCAAGGCAGACTCCTCCCTCCGCGTCGCCTTTGCAAAGGATGACCGCGTCATTATTATGGAGGCCCTCCGAGGCCGTTCCACCCCTGCAGAATACAAATCTGACCCCAGCGTTCCCCGCTTTGAGGTCGACGCCCGTATCACCGACAAGCAAGGCCGCCTCCTGTATCTGCGTCGTGGCGGCGATGACTTTGTCGACCCCACGTGGGCCGATGACCTCCTGTGGCAAGACAACATGCTGCCCCCCCAGGAGGGCAACTTCCAGCTCTTTGAGATGATCGCCGAGGCCTCCAATCTCATTGAGCGCGAGCTGGCCAATCAGGGCGGCGCCGACTCAGTGGCGAGCGTTCTGCCCGAGATCAAGGCACTCAAAAATTTCGGCGTAAAAGCTCCCGAGGCCTTCATCGCTTCCGA
Organism: Myxococcota bacterium; assembly: GCA_018821745.1. GTDB lineage: Bacteria > Myxococcota_A > Polyangia > HGW-17 > HGW-17 > SZUA-580. Next base: position 5,031 of record JAHJLU010000269.1, read on the forward strand.
ATCCGCCATCGCTGACCGCCTTGAGGGCATGAGCCCCGAGGAGCTCATCCGCGAAGCAGGCGGCGGCGGCACCGACGGACCCGAGGACGCACAGAAGTATCTTGGCAGCGGATGGTACTTCATCGCCGTGCATCGCAAGAGCATCAGTTTCACCTTTGGCACCGGCGACCACAGCGCCACGCGCATCCATAAGTATGCCGGCCCCGGCTCCTTCACCTATTTCGACTTCTGCAACCACGGCACCTGCGCTGGCGACATGGGCGAGAAGTGCCGCCTCACCATGATAAACAAACCCGCATGGACCGCCATGACCTGCAGCACCGAGTACAACACCTGGTCCAACAGCGGCGGCCACAACTGCCATGACGACACCCGTGTCCAGATGGCAGCCTTTGTCTACGGCCCCGTTATGGCACGCAACCAGTACTGGTGCAACGACGGCGACAGCAGTGTCGACCTCTCCGGCGGCTTCGAGCAGGGCGGTTCCCCCGACTGCAACGACGGAACAGACACTGGCTACAACCACCCCAGCATGCTCAACTACTGGGCCACCAACACCAACTCCGCGCAGCAGAACACCACCAACTACACCGTGGTACTCTCTGCCAACGCCACATACACCATCAGCACCTGCGGCGCTTCGGGCGACACCTACCTGCGCCTCAAGAACTCCTCGGGGACCCAGGTGGCTTACAACGACGACGGCTGCGGTCTCCAGTCCGCCATGACCTACACCCCCTCAGTCACCGGCACCTACACCATTAACGCAGGCTGCTTCTCATCAAATACCTGCTACGGCAAAATCCACGTCAAACTGGTAAGCTCATCGAGTACTCCTCCCGCCACATGGTACTCCGCAACCAACACCAACTCCGCGCTGCAGAACACTTCGAACTTCTACCAGTATTTCTATGCAGGCTACACCTACACCATCAGCACCTGCGGCTCCACCGCCACAGACACCTACCTGCGCCTCTACAACGGCAGCAACACCCAGGTGGCCTATAACGATGACGCCTGCTCCGTACAGTCCACCATCGTCTTCCCCGTGACGGCCACCGGCACCTACATCGTCAAGGCCGGCTGCTACTCCAGCGGCACCTGTGACGGCGTTGTCAGCATCACCTCCGCGGTCACTCCTCCCTCGGATCCAATCACCTATGAAGAGGCCGTGCCCGTCCGCGACCTCCCTGCCTACTAGCCACCCGAACCCCCAACAACTTCATTACCCATAGCAAATCAGAGGAATTCTCAGGACATGGTTTCCCGAACACGGGCCAGAGCCTGCACGCCATCGTAGGAGCGACGGATGGTGGGGGGCTGCAGGATGGTGGTCTCCTGGCCCTTCAGCCTCGCGCGCAGATGCCGACCGAACTCCATGGTCGCCATCCCCAGGAGCGCCAGGGACGTTGCTGTGGTCTTCACATCGGGAATACCAAAGGCCTTCACCATGAGCCCCATGGCCTTCACTGCCTTTTTCCTGGCCCGCAGGTTGGGACCATAGACCATGTTGGTGAGGATCACGCCGCGCATGTTCATGGCGATGCGTTGACTCTTTCGGATGCGCAGCTCCAGGAACTGATCCGCGACGGGCTGGTCTACCTTCTCGTAGCGCCCCGTGGCCGCGTCCCAGGCCATCCCCTCATCCTGACATTGCCAGAGCCTGTCACGGGCGCTGATGTACCCCTGAAGTGCCGTCATGGCCATATTGAGCACCGCCGAGCCACCCTCCTCGTATTTTGCCTTGAAGGCATCCCTCAGGATGGAAAAATGCGCCGCCCCGTCTTTGATGTGGGGATGTTCCCAGTTCAACTCCCCCGCACCCGTGTGGTGCCGATAGGGGAACTCAGCGTGGGCCCGAAGCTGTCCGCTCTTTCTGAGACGCTTGCACAGGGCGGTACCCGGCAGTGGCGTGTAGTTCATGAACTGGGTCATGTCGGCCCCCAGATCCAGCACCCACTCCACATCCGCCGCCAGCTCTTCCGGTGTGTGGTGGTCCAGAAACAGGATCGCCGAGGAGTTTACGCTGATGCCATTCTTCTGGAGCTCCCGGATCATGCCCTTGAGATCAAGCCCCGCCACCTTGGCGTGGGTCCAGGCGCGGGACTCCACGCCGATCCACACCATCTTTACCCCGAGCCGCACCAGAAAATCGACTCCAACCTCCCGCACCACCTCCGCCGAGGAAAAAATTTCGAAGACGAAGGGGGTCCCCGCCTCCTCCATGAGAGCCAGAAGCTCCCTGGCCCTGGTGGGCTCCTTGAGGAAGTTCTCGTCCATGATGGTAAACCCTGATGCCTTGCGGGTCTCGTAGGCCTCCTTGCAGACCTCGAAGATCTCCCGGCCCGTCTTCAGGAGGGGCACGTACTGCTTCTCGTAGTGGTGGGAGGTGACACAGAACTCGCACCCGTTGGTGCAGCCCAGCCCCGGCACCAGCACCGACGAGCGGGGGACGCTTTTGTAGCCGTAGAGCCGCTGCTCGATGGGGTTCTGGAGAATCGGGTGACGCACAGGTGCCTCGGGATCATCACCAAAATACCGCCGCAGCCAGGAGATTCCCTCCCCCTTGCACACGGCGTCGTGGGGCACAAGACGCTGGAGCTCGGGGATGGCCGCGCCGTACCCCCCAACGATAATCTGGATACCGGGGTGGTGCATGCGGATGTACTGGGCCATCCTGCCCGCCTTCCCCACATTGGGCACAATAAAGTTGATCCCCACGTGGGTGTAGGCCCCCGTGGCGAGCTCCTTGCAGAAGGCTTTCCAGGTGGGAAAATCCAGCACCGTGGAGGGAATGGAGATGTTCTCCGCCAGAAAATAGAGGGCCAGCGTGTAGTAAAACTGGCGCGGAGAGTGGATCCCCTGCTGCCTCGTGATCTGGTTGTTGAGCAGCTCCATCTGCATCCCGTTCCCCTCGGCGGCGTCACAGGTGACACCAAAAGGCCCATAAACCCCGGTGAGCAGAATCTTCCGTGCGGGGCGCGTATTTTTTCTTTTTCGTTCAACGGTGACCATGATAACCTCCAGTCACACCTAAGTGACGAGATTTTCTACCATAATCCCCAATCTCACGCGTAATCCCCCATGAACTGCCGGTGATAAGCCACCCCACTCCTTTGATTATCAATGGAAACTTACCCCAAAATAACCCCCCAAACACCCCCTTCCACACCCAGTTTCCCCCCAATCCTTACAATCCCATGACATTCCCCACTGCTTTACAGCCTGGCCCTGACCCGTAAAACTGAACCCATCACGAAACCCTGATTATCAAAATCGGGTTGCATTATAAGCCGACAACTACCTTGATAAACAATGCCGGTAGTAGAGGGCTAAAATCATCAGACCGGCCGCCATAAGCGATTTGCGAGCTCAAAAAATCCATTGCGGCCCGGCGCAGAGTACTTTGAGAGCTCAAAAAATCCATTGCGGCGATTTGCAGCGCACTTTTTGAGCTCGATTTCTCGGTTACAAAATTTTACAGCACACTTTTTGAGCTCGATTTCTCGGTTACAAAATTTTGCAGCGCACTTTTTGAGCTCGATTTCTCGGCTACGAAATTTTGCAGCGCACTTTTTGGGCTCGATTTCTCGGCTACAAAATTTTGCAGTGCACTTTTTGAGCTCGAAAAGTCGGCTACGAAACGGCGCAATTCATTTTTCGATCTCTCATATCGCATTACAAAAATTTTCACCTCGGTCAACACGATCTGATGACGATGCTGGATCAAAAACAGGGGGCATGATGAGGCGACCAACGACCTTGACAAACACCGCACCGGAGAGTCGCTACAATGGCACCTA
>JAHJLU010000270.1 GCA_018821745.1 Myxococcota bacterium
CAGCCCCCTTCTCCAGCAGGAGCTTCGTCACCGAATACAAACCACTGTTGCAGGCGATATGGAGTGGCTGCACCTTCCCTTTGGGATAGATCGACTGAAGATCACTCTTCTCTTCGATGAGATACCTGGCGACACGACCACTTTTTGCCAGGAGCGCAGTGAGCAGCGGCGTTCGCCCCTCTTTGTCCACCGCCTTCAGATCTCCGCCTTTTCCAAATATCATTTTGGCAAACTGGAGATTGTTATACTGCGCTGCAATGTGGAGAGGTGTCTCCATGGCTTTATTGGTGCTCTTCACGTCGATGGTTCTCGTCTCCAGCATCTCCGCCAGCTCTTTTCCTCCGCTTCGTGCGGCCAAATGCACAAAAGTGTTTCCCTCGGAGTCCACAATCGCTGCATCACTGCCCTTCTCCAGGAGGAGTTTGACGATAGCCACCTGCGGATTTACAGGTTTTGAGTCACCTGTCTGAGCGGGAGGCTCCCAGGTGAACTCCGTTGCAACGAGGAGGGGAGACATCCCCGAGGCGTCGGTTGTTTTCACATCCGCCCCCTTCTCCAGCAGAAGCGAGGTCATCTCCAGGTTGCCGCTCCATGCCGCGATATGGAGGGGAGTCACATTACCCTTGTCGGTAACGTTTATATTTGCCCCCTTGTCGATGAGGGCCTTCATGACATCGAGCCCGGGTCGAAAAGCGCTCAACAGAATGGGAGAGACCCGGTTTTTGTCTCCCATCCCCACATCGGCGCCTTTATTCACAAGAACCATCGACACGGCGGGGCCAGCCAGCAACAGTGGTGTCTTGTTTTCTTTGTCCACGGCGTTTATGGACGCGCCCTGCGCAAGAAGCCACTGTGCCGCCTGGACATTGTCACCCAGAGCAGCAAAATGAAGCGGAGTGCGTTTATCCCACCCGGCGTCTGTCACCGCCAGACGTTCCTTCTCGGGCATTTTCTCATTAGCCGACTTGAGCGCCATCAGGACCTTGCCCGTAGAACCGAACCCCGCGGCATGGAAAACGGAATAATTCTGGGCGACGGTCCTCGTTGAAAGGCTGGCACCCTTGCTGATGAGATAGAGGGCAATCTTTTCGTATCCGTTCCAGCAGGCGACAAACAGTGGGGATCGCTTGTGGTAGTCGGTCCTGTTGATGTCATCGCCCTTGCTGAGCAACATGGTGACAATGGAGAGCCGCTTCTCCATGGTCTTGAGAGCATTGTTATCTTTGGCTGCGACGGGCCCGGTGAAGGAATACACGTATCGCAGCTGGCGCTTCCTGTGGCGTGGTTTCCCGGGGCCATAGCTCCATGCCGTCCCCAGCGCGTGATGCAGGGCGGAGAAATCGGTCTTGTCGATCTTCTTCACGTCGGCACCCTTGTTGAGCAGGAGTTGAACGGTCTCGACGTGGAGGCCATCGGCTGCAAGCATCAGGGGAGTCTGACTTTTTTTGTTGAACTGCGTCACCGTGAGTCCCTTGGAGAGGATCAGCTCGATGGCCTTGTTTTTGCCATTCTTGGCCGCAGCATGGAGGATCGTGTTGTTGTATCGATCCCTCTTCTTCAGGTTTGCCTTGTTGGACAACAGGAACTCGATCATGGCAGCGTTTCCGCTCTCTGCGGCGGTGTAAAGAGGCGTGCGGCCATGGTAGTCAGCCTGATCAACCCATACCTTTTTATCCAGAAGCAATTTGGCTATCTTCGCATTTCCACTGACTGCGGCATAATGCAGCGGGGTTCTCCCACGCCTGTCTTTCTCCAACGGGTGGGCTCGCGTCGAAAGCAGCAGCGCAGCCACCGCCTCATGTCCTCCACGGGCGGCATACATAAGGGGGGTCACTCCCCGTCGATCCCGATGATTGACGTCCGCCTTTTTTCCAAGGAGGAGCTTGACGATCTCCGTGGATCCAGCACGCACGGCAAAGCCCAGCGCTGTACGATCCTGACGGTCGGTGTCATCGTAGCGCCTGGTCAGAGAGAGAAGATGCTTGAACAGTCTAACATTGCCGGATCGTGCAGCCTCCATGAGCAGCGTGGTCCGGGCTTTATCCCGGGAGGTGGTACTGGCACCCCTGGACACCAGCAACTGGACCATGGGCAGGCTGCCCTTGAAGGCAGCGTAGAACATCGGCGTCCTCTGAGCGGAGTCTGGAGAATCAACCTTTGAGCCCCGATCGAGCAAGAGCTTCACGGATCCCGTGAGGGCAGATCCCGCACAATAGTGCAGTGGCGTGGCGCCAAGAATATCTTTCGTGTCCGTGGCGACCCCCTTCTTCACGAGCAATGACACAACCGGCTCATGCCCTTTAATACAGGCAAGATGGAGTGGCGTGCGCTCCTTTGAATCGAGCACCACGGGGTTCACCTTGGCGTCGAGCAACGCGTTGACTGGTCCGAGATCTCCATTCTCCACCGCACGATGGAGCAGGGTCTCTCCCGATTTATCCTTGGAATCCAGAGGCAGTGTCGGAGCCTCTTTGAGCAGCGCGACGAACTCCATTCCCTTTTTCTCCTTGAGCAGGGCGGTCAACTGCGCAACAGTGACGTTGCCCCGTCGCTTCACTCGCTTCGTTTTCCCTGATTTCCCCTGTTTTTTTTCACTCTTACAACCCGTGACCGAGAGGGAAATAATAAGAAATAACAGCCATTTTTTCATAAGTTGCTCCTTTTATGCCATGTCGCGTGAAACATACTGTAGCCCCTGAAAAAAGAAAAGCGGTTTGCTGAACCGTTCTTCCGGCAACCGTTCCACCGCAAAGTGGACGCGGCGAACTCTCCTCAGCGGGACACTTTGTTGAACCATTCCCGGTTCATGCGCCGATCAAGGCGACTGTAAAAGAGCACCGCCAGCTCCATTTTGGATTTGACTCCGCCATGCTTCACCACCATTTGCCAGAACCAGGGATCATTCATGAACAGTTTCCCCGCATAGTGGTTGAAGTCGTTCTCCACCGTGCTCTTTGAGTACTCCGTGAGAATGCCACGCGTGAGATCACTTATTTGCCTGGAATTTCCCGGATTCGCGACCCCCCTCTCAATAGCCTGTGCGCCACCGTCTTTGCCACGATTCCCCTCAAGAGCACAGGTCCCAAGATATTTAAACCCCTTCCCGTTAACCCGTCTCCATGATTCCAGGGGGAACCGGGTTCTATGGCGGTAAAGCAGGACGGAGGAAAATTCCTGGTGAAACAGGGCCTCCACATAGCTGTCGGTATATCCCCGCTCAGGAGCATCGATAACGATATAGACATCTGAGCGGGAAAAGGTGCCACCGTAGGAAATTCCACCGTAAAATCTCAAACCCGATACGAGAAAGACGCTGCCCAGGTTCTCCCAAATCACCTCCGGGGGATATTTTTTCATGGCCCGGATCATGAGCTCCGTCGCCCGAGCCCGTATGGACGCAACCAGAACGGTGATGTCACCGTTAATCGGGTGCCGGCGCCAGGATTCGGGAAACACCGAGGAGTCCCTCGGGATCACCAGGTGCTTTGCATATCGTTCATTGAGAGCCTGCGATTTTTGCTCCACATTCACCCGCGAACCGGCCCGTGTCACCATGGGTGCGTGGTGCGTCCCCGGGGGTGAACCGGGGGCAATTACAGCCGGCTTCAAACGCTCAGAGCGGTCTTCAGAGTGGTTGTTCCTGGCCATATAGAACCAAAGCACCAGCCCCACAATAAGGCCACCCACAGCGAAAGCAAGCAGGAGTTCAATAAAGCGGCGGTGCAAATCAGTTTTCCCCGCAAGAGAGCGAGATGGAGGTCACAAACTCGGGAGCCTGGGCGATGTGTTTCTTGACGGAGCACAGATTGGCGGACCGGATGAGTGCCTTATGGTACTTGGGCGGGAAGGACTCGTTGAGCTCGATGACAAGGTCAATCCTGTCCACGCGATG
>JAHJLU010000271.1 GCA_018821745.1 Myxococcota bacterium
TATGATATCAATAGTTGTTGGGCATATCAGTATTTTTACTCCCATTTTTTCAAATTATGGTAAAAAGTGAGCCGATTTTTTCAAAGTAGTGTATTGACGATCTGCCTGCTTGTGAAGATGCTCCCCCGGGGAGTGTAAAAAAAGGAACTGTTACCATGTACGGACTGGGAATTAACATTGGCGCTTCAAGTGTTAAGGTTGCACTCACAAACGGCCCCGAGCTCGTTTGGGATCGTGTTATGGCTCACGAGGGGGATTTTCGAGCGACTCTCAAGACCATTTTACTGGCGGAAGATATCCCCGAAGACGTCCGCGCTATCGCGACAGGGACAGAGGGGCGCCACCTCCTCAACGTCCACGCGGTGCTCGAGTCGGTCTGCATCGAAGAGGCCCTTAAAAACCTTGATTTTGATGTGGACGCGGTTGTCTCCCTGGGCGGCGAGAACTTTGTCACCTACACCATCGACCGGGACCGGAAGATAATCACCAGCTTCTCGGGCAACAAGTGTGCTTCGGGGACGGGAGAGTTCTTCAAGCAGCAGCTGGGGCGCATGGATATGACCCTGGATCAGATCTCCGAGATCTCCGACGAAGCCCGGGTCTATCCGCTCTCGTCGCGCTGCTCCGTGTTCATGAAGTCCGACTGCACCCACAAGCTCAACAAGGGTGAGGCCACCAAGGCCGACATCGTGCTCTCGCTGTGTGACGTCATGGCCACCAAGGTGGTGGATTTCCTGGCCCGCGCCCGAATCGCCGAGGGTCGGGTGCTCCTCTTCGGCGGCGTGACACGCAACCGTTTCATCCTCCAGTTCCTCCAGGACAAGCTCCCGGGTATTACCTTTGTGGTCCCCCGGGAGGCGTCCTCCTACGAGGCCTTTGGTGCTTCACTGCTGGCCCAGCAGAGCGGCAGCGTGCTCCCCAAAATAGAGAACCTCATCAACACCCAGGAGATCGGATTCGCCCGGCTCTCTTCCCTCAAGACCGCCCTTGGGAAGGTGGATTACGTGGAGCCCAAAACGGGCAAGGCCCGCGCCGGTGGCGAGTACATTCTGGGGATTGACGGCGGCAGCACCACCACCAAGGTCTCCCTCATTGACATTGAGACCGACGAGGTCGTCGCCTCCCACTACACCAGGGCCCACGGTGATCCCGTCAAGTCCTTCAAGAACTGTCTGCGGGCGGTGAAGCAGCAGCTCCATGAACAGATCGGCGACAGCCCCGTCAACATCACCCTGGCGGCGACCACGGGCTCCTCCCGGGAGATCCTCGGGGTGTTCATCGAGACCCCGGGGGTCTACAACGAGATCATCGCCCACGCCGTGGGGACCACCTACTTCCGCAAGGACGTGGACACCATCTTCGAGATCGGTGGCCAGGACGCGAAATATGTGTACCTCAAGAACGGCGTCCCCATTGATTATGCCATGAACGAGGCCTGCTCCGCGGGGACCGGCTCCTTCCTCGAGGAGTCGGCGTCGGGGGACCTCAACATCACCGATGTGCGAGAAATCGGCGACATCGCCCTTGGCGCCCAGGCGCCCCTGAAGTTCGGCGAGCAGTGCTCGGCCTTCATCAACTCCGACATCCGCAAGGCCATCCAGTTGGGCGCCACCCGGGAAGACATCACAGCCGGGCTCATCACCTCCATCGTCTCCAACTACCTGAACCGTGTGGTGGGGAACCGGTCCATCGGCAAATCCATCGCGCTCCAGGGCGGAGTCGCCCTCAACAAGTCAATCCCCCTGGCCTTCGCCATGCTCATGGACCGGGAGATTATTGTTCCCCCCAACCCAGAGCTGCTCGGGTGTTTCGGGGTCGGGATGCTCGCGAAACAAAAAAATCTGGATGGCCTCCTGGACAAGCAGAACTTCGACATCGACGCCATGCTCGCCGCGGAGATCGTCTACGAGCGGGAGTTCACCTGCAAGGCATGCGATAACCTTTGCCCCATCAAGGTTCTCAACGTCAACGGTCACAAATATATGTTCGGCGGCCGGTGCAACAAATACACGAACCTGCGCCGGAAAAAAACCTTCGATGAGGGCAAAATTTTCAACTATATCGATGTGCGTGAGGAGCTGCTCTTTGAGACCATGGCGCCCCCCGCGGAAGAGTTTGTGGAGCGCCGGTCCTACTCCGTGGGTGTCCCCAAGGCTCTCTCTGTGTACACCATGTGGCCCCTGTACTCCTGGTATTTCCACTCCCTGGGGATCCGGACCATCCTCTCTGACACCATCAGCCACGAGGGCGTGGCCCGGGCCGAGACCGCCTACTGTTTCCCCGGCGAGATAGCCCACGGGGCCGTCCAGGATATTCTGGAGAAGGGCGCCGACTATATCTTTGTTCCCCACTTTCGGGATCTGGAGAGCTACGAAGACCACGGCCACGCCACCCTGTGTCCCATCACCCAGGCGCTGCCCTATTACATCAAGAAGGCCTTCCCCCATGTGCCTGAGCGGCGCTTCCTTGCCCCCGTGGTGACCTTCAACTACGGGCTCAAGAAGGCCGAGGAGCCCTTCGTGGAGCTTGGCGTCGAGCTGGGCTTCACCCGTGAGGAAGCTCAGCGGGCATTTGATATCGCCCACGAGAAACAGATGGAGTTCTTCAGGATCCTGCGTCAGGAGGGCCAGAAGGCCATCGACATGGCCAGAAAAGCCGAGCGACCTGTTATCGCGGTGCTCGGACGTCCCTACAACGCCTTCACCAAAGATGCCAACATGGGGATTCCCCTCAAGTTCACCTCCCGCGGGTACAGTGTGGTCCCCTTTGACATGCTGCCCTTTGAAGACGCCCAGATCTTTGACAATATGTACTGGTACTATGGTCAGCAGGACATGAAGACCGCCTCACTGCTGAGAAACGAAGACAACATATATGTCACCTGGATCTCCAACTTCTCCTGTGCTCCTGATTCCTTTATGCTCCACTATGTGAAGTGGCTCATGGGCAGCAAGCCCTTCCTCATCCTCGAGCTGGACTCCCACAGCGCCGACGCGGGCATCGACACCCGTGTGGAAGCCTTTGCGGACATCATCGAGGGGTATCGCAACAAGGTGGAGAGAGACTCCGAGGAGCGCTACGACAACGGTCTGCGTTTCATCAACAACTCCATCGACCGCCTCCACCTCATAAGCGAGAAGGAAGATGGTCAGCGCATCGAGATGTTCAACAACCCCCGGGTGAAGATGCTGCTCTCCAACATGGGTCGCCTCTCCACGGAGCTGCTGGCCACCACCCTCAAGGGGATTGGCGTCAACGCCATCCCGCTGCCCGTTCCCGACGCCTACACCCTGCAGCTGGCGAGAAACCACATGTCCGGCAAGGAGTGTCTGCCCTCCCAGCTGGTCCTGGGCGCTGCACTCGCCTTTTTGACCTCGCCCGATTACAGCAGGGACGACATCTATCTGCTCTTTGTCCCCACTACCAGAGGCCCCTGCCGCACGGGGCAGTATTTTGTTTTCTACGAGAACCTCTTTCGGGATCTCAAGGTGGAGAATGTGGTTATCGTGACCATGGACTCGGACAACTCCTACAACGAGCTGGGGGCCTCCTTCTCACGCAATGCGTGGTGGGCCATCATCATCTCCGATTACATGAAGGACATCGAGACGACCCTGCGCGCCTGCGCCCTCAATCCCCAGGAGGCCATGGAGACCTACGACAAGGAGTGGCACCGGCTCCTGCACAACAAGGGTGACCTCACCACGATCCTGCCCACTCTGAAGAGCGTGGCCGAGAACCTGGCCCGGATTCCCCTCAGGAAAAAAATGGAAGAGTCTCCCAAGGTGCTCATCGTTGGCGAAATCTATGTGCGCCGTGACGACTTCGCAGTGGACGAGCTGGTGGGGATGCTCGCCGCCAAGGGGATCATCGCCAAGGTCTCGGGCATAGCTGAGTGGATCTATTACTGCGACTACATGCGCAAATATGAAATCCAGAAGAAGATCAACCTTATGCCCTGGTACAAAAAGGCCATCAGCCCCGAGATGAAGAAGCGGTTCCTCTGGGAAGTGGAGCAGACCTATAAGCAGAGCGTGGATCTGCGGGTAAAGAATGTCCTCAAGACCACGGGGCTTCTGCCCTCCACCCCCCACGACATGAACAAGATCATGGACAACGCCTACGGGAACTTTGTGACCAGTGAGCTGGAGTCCGAGATCTCCATCTCTTCCGGGGCCGCCGCCACCGCCATGCAGGCCGATTATTCGGGGGTCATCAACATCTCTCCCTTCGCCTGTCTCATCGGCCGTGTCATTGAAGGGATAATGACTCCCTGGACCCGTGATCTGGGCTACCCCATGATCTCGGTGGAGATCGACGGCAACATCCTGCCCCCCAACATCGTGAACAAACTGGAGATATTCATGCTCAATGTGCTCCGTTTCCGCCAGGAACCCTCCATCGATGTGCTTCTGGAGAAGAGCGAGAACGGCAACGGCCGGATCTCCCGCAAAATCATCCGCGATGTGAAGCAGCCCTCCTGATTGGACCAGTGATCAATAACATCTCAGGGTGCAGGGGGCTTCTTGTTGGGACGGCTGGAGGAGAGGCATGCCTTCATCTGAGTGCAGTCATTGCGGTAGTCAACGGCACACTGGATGAGATTTCGAAGCCTGGGCTGCTTGAGCACGATCTGGTTCTTACACACTACCTTGAGGCTGGTGGTGGTGGTGGGCGGGAGATTGAAGCATTGGGTGAGTGCCATCATAGCATGGACGCACGCCTCCTGGGGAATGCTGAGCTGGATTGACTCAACGGGAGGTTGGCTGGTCACTGTTCTAACCTCGGGTTTTGGGGCCATCTCAATTGTGTTCATTATGGGTTTCAGTTGAGGTGGCAGTCTGGGGGGAGTCTCCTCCGCACTTTTCGGAGAGCATGCACAGCCAAATAAGACGAGAAGGATGAACCGGCGCACCATGGAAATAATATAGCAGCTTCCCGGTCTGGGAACCATCACCAAAAACAAGATACCCTGCGGTGTTTCCTGTGGTATACTTTTCATGAAACCATGCCGCCCCTGGCGCGGATTCCCGAAATGAGGGCAAGTCATGAAACTCAGAACATCTCTGAATCGTATCCAAGGTGGAACACTCCTGACGCTGCTGGCGGCGCTGCTGTTTGTGCTGCCCCTCTCCTGCGCCGGCGGATCCACATCTCCCGGTGAGCTGTGCGGCAATGGCATCATCGATGAGGGGGAGACCTGTGACGACAACAACGCTGATGCCAACGATGGCTGCAGCGATACCTGCCTGGTTGAGAACGGCTGGAACTGTGTGGGTGAGGCATCCCAGTGCGAGAAACTCTGTGGAAACGGGATCCTCGACGTGGGGGAGACCTGTGACGATTCAGGGGAGAGCGCCACCTGCAACAGTGACTGCTCTGTCTCCAGTTGTGGCGACGGGGTCTGGAACGCAACCGCCGGCGAGTCCTGTGACGAGGGGGGAGAGACGGCCACCTGCACGGCCCAGTGCACGATCCCCGGGTGCGGTGACGGTGTCCTCGACGTGGGGGAAGAGTGTGACGACGAAGGAGAGTCGGAGTCATGCAACGCCAACTGCACGGAGTCGAGCTGCGGTGACGGTGTCCTCAACGTGACCGCGGGGGAGGCCTGTGACGAGGGGGGCGAGACCGCCACCTGCAGCGCCCAGTGCACCCTCCCCGGGTGTGGCAACGGCACCATCGAGGACGGTGAAGAGTGTGATGACGCCGGTGCCTCTGCAACCTGTGACGCCAACTGCTCCCTCGCCATGTGCGGCGACGGGACCCTCAACACGGTCGCCGGTGAAGAGTGCGATGACGGCGATGAGTCAGCTTTCTGCAACGAAGACTGCACCATCTCCACCTGTGGAGACTCTGTGGTGAATCACACGGCGGGTGAGGCCTGTGACACCGGTGGTGAGTCGGTCAGTTGCAATGCTGACTGCACAGTGGCCACCTGTGGTGACTCTGTGGTGAACGTAACCGCGGGGGAATCCTGCGACGACGGGGGCGAGAGCGCCACCTGTGATCCCGACTGCAGCCCGGCGCAGTGTGGTGACGGGTATGTCAACGCCACGGCCGGTGAGGAGTGTGACGACGGGGGCGAGAGCGCCGCGTGTGATCCCGACTGCACCGTGGCCGAGTGTGGTGACGGTTATCGCAACGCTGCCGCGGGCGAGGAATGCGACGACGGCGACACCAACAACTCCAACGCCTGCTCCAACTCCTGTACCAGCAACGTCACCTGCGAGAGCCCCCTCACCACCACCTTCGCCGCGGGCAACGGCTACAGCGGCGCCTTCTTTGATGTGGTGGCGACCACCAGCATCACCGTGACCCACTTCGACGGGCACTTCGACACGGGCACCAGGACCATCTCCGTTTATTACCGCCCCGGCACCTATGTGGGGTTTACGGGCAGCTCCAGCGGGTGGACCTTCCTGGGAACCGCTGCGGTCAGCGGAGCCGGGACCGGCGTGCCCACGGTCATCCCCATTAACTTCTCCGTTCCGCTCTCACCGGGATCCCGCGGTGCCTTCTTTGTGGTGAGTGCCGAGGGTGGCCTGAAATACACCGATGGCGCTGTGGGAACCCTCTATGCCCAGAACGCCAACATCAAGTTCTATGTGGGGAGCGGGGGGGGCGCGACCTTCGGGACTACGGTCTTCGACGGCCGCCTCTTCAACGGCAACATTTACCACACCTGCAACTGAGTGAATCCCACCAGCCGCCGGGCAACAACAATGGGCAGGGGGGCAACTGGCCGCTGACAATCCCATGTTTGTTTGGTGAAATTTCCGGGTCCAGTGCGCCCCTCCCGTGCGTATGGTGTGGGGATTCGACTTGGCACGGTCGGACAAATCAAGTAGGATGCCGGAAAAGAAAAGGAGAACAGTCATGACCTTCAAGGGACCCCGCCTGCCTGTACTTGCTTTAACCCTGGTGGTATTGCTCGCCACCTGCACGAAAAACGGCGCCACGACCGCTGACACCTTCTCGACGGACCGCCTCGAGGGCTATGCTGGCTTCCCGACGCCCGCCCTGGCCCGGAGCAGTATCGGTACCTCAACACCCGGGGAGGCCCCTCGCCCGCCCCAGGTCACGAAAATCCCTCTCAAGGTGATGTTCAAGAGCCCCGTTGGGAAGGCCCCCGCCACCCAGTGGGCCTTGGTCGCGTTTAATCAGCCCATGATCTCCCTGGGGGTCATCACGCCCGCGGCGTCACACACAAAACCCCTCACCATCGCTCCCAACGCTGACTACACCTGGCGCTGGGTCGCGGGGGACACTCTCCGGGCAGAGTTCACCAAGACCCTGCCCAACGCCACGGCCTTCACCGTCACCCTGGACACCTCCCTCATCAGCCTCGGCGGTACACGGCTCGAGAAGCCCCTCGCCTGGAGCTTTGAGACACCCAGGCCCCGGATCATGAACATCTACAAGCGCGACGACCACAGCTTCTCACTAAAGGAGCTGTACCCGGACAACGGGTTCATCCTCGAATTCGACCAGCGTGTCGCGCCGGCGGGAGTGCAGGGGCACGTCCGCCTCACCGCAGGCGGGCGCCCCGTGGACTTCACCCTCTCTTCCGGGAAGTACCCCAACCAGCTGCACCTCACCCCGGCCAACTCCTTCCCGGAGAAGGCGCAGGTTACCGTGGAGGTCATCGGTGGCTACACCGGCACCGAAGGTCCACTCCCCGGCCACAATGCGCTCAGCCGAGGGTTCCGCGTCTACGGCGACCTCACGGGCGGCATCACCACGGAGCGTCCCGGTGCCAATAAAAAGCTCAACCCTTTCCACCACGAGCTCCTCTTCACCTTCACCGGCGCGGTGCTGGAGTCCGAGTTTCTCAAGCACCTGGCCATTACCCCGGCCATTAAAAAGCTCAAAGAGCGCATCCGTGGGAACAGCGGGTGCAGCTCCAACAGCTACCGGTTCCCCAGTGTCAGGGGCAAGGCGTGCAGTTACAGCTTTGGCATCGAGGGGCCCCTCGCCCCGGGAACCCGCTACACCATCCGCGTGAAGCAGGGGATGCCAGGGCTCAACGGCAAGCACCTCGACAGGGAGCACCGCCTCACGTTCACCACCGACGACTACCCCCCGGGGCTCTTTCTCCCCCTGGACCAGGAGGGTACGCTGCCTGCGGGGAAGGCCTACCCGTACAAACATACCAACATCCGCTCGCTGCGCATCGCCGAGCACCCCGTCAAGGTCTCGGAGATCGGGGAGTTCCTGCGGTGTGTCCGCCGCTTCAAGGAGAAGGACTACATCTCCCCCTATCGCAGCGACAAGGCCAGCACCATTACCCGGCCCGGGGGCAGGAGCAGCCACTACTTCTCCTGCATCAAACACAAGCCCGCGGCGCGACGCACCCTGGGCGCGGCGAGCCCGAAGAACCGGATCAGATCGGGGAGCCTCAGGTTCACGCGCGGCGCGCGGGTCGTGGCTTTTACCAGCCCACAGATAGTCGACGGCCACGGCCGCCCCGTGATCTTCCATCGCTTTGTGCATGTCACCGATCTGGGTGTCCACACACGGGTCCACCCCTTCGGGATCATCGCCTGGGTCACGAATTTCCAGACGGGCAGACCCGTCAGGGGCGCAAAAATAAGGGTCTTCGACGAGAAGGGAGCAGCACTGGCCGCGGGGACGACGGGCGTCGACGGTGTCTGGGAATACGCCAGCAAGACCCCACTCACCAAAGAACGCAGCTGGAGTTCCAGTCTGCTGGTGGTCGCCGAGAAGGGGAGGGACTTCGCCTTCACCGCCGGAGAGGCGGCCCGCTACGAGGGGGAGTATACCATGGGCGAGAGCAATGTGGTCGACGAGGACGACTCCCTGGAGAGCAAGTATCCCTGGCTCTATGAGGACCTCTCCATGGACCTCGACAGCGGGAGCAGCAACTGGAGCCTTACCCCCGTGACCACAGGATACATCGGCCTCGAGCGGGGTGTCTACCGGCCCGGGCAGACGGTTTACATCCACGGGGCCGTGCGCCTCTACAATTTACACAAGAGCCGGCCAGACGCCGGGGCCAGGCTTCTCATCCGCCTGACCGACGCATATCGGACAATTCTGGGGACCCTGGCTGTCACCGCCGACGCCATGGGTGTCTTCCGGGCCACCTTCCCACTGCCCCGGGGCGCGAAGCTCGGGTACTACCGCGTGGCGCTCCTCAAGGGCGGCAGCAACCTGGCCGGGACCTCCCTGCAGGTGAAGATGTACCGGGAGCCCCGCTTCGAGGTGTTCTTCTCCTCCAAAAAATACGACTACCTCCCCGGCGAGTCAGCGACGCTCACGGTCCGTGGGAAGTACCTCTTCGGCGGCAGGATGGGTAAGGCGAAATACCGCATGAATATCCTCGGGCGGGAGACCTGCCGGTACTTCTCCGGGGAATTCTCCGGGTTCATCGCCGGACGCTACGCCAACCACGCCGGCGGGAGCCGCAAGTGGTACAACACGACAGGCCGTCTCGCCGAGTCGGGCAAGAAGCACCTCGCCATCCCCCTGGACACCTTCTCCTCGACCCCGGTCCCCTTCCCCGTCTCCCACGTCGCCGAGGTGGAGGTGAGCTCCTCCTCCCAGCGCGCCGTGGCCGCCTCCACCAGGTTTGTCCGGCACCCCGCCAGGCTCTATGTCGCCTTCAAGGGGATGCCTGACAAGGACACGCGGACACGCCGGGAGCTGCGGATCCTCACACCCTTTGGCAAGCCGGGCCCCAAAAGCGAGGTCACGGTCCGCTTCTATGAGGCCCGCTACCGCTCATACAGATACAGAAGAGACAACCTGCTGGAACGGATGGGCGGAGGTGGCCGCACCCCAGGGTATTATCCCGTGGGCCGGCCCATCTGGACCCAGAGCATTACGGTGCCCCCAAAGGGCTTCACCGTATCCTTTATGTGGCCTCGTGAGGGCCTGGACCGATTCTTTCGGGGGATCCTCGTCTATGAGGTTCGCGACAAAAAGGGCAACCTGTCAAGAACCACCGACCTCGTGTATCGCCCCTCCGAGGCCAGCGCCAAGAAACCAGAAAAGGAGAAGAAGCCCAGAAACTACCTCACTGTCGCCCCGGACAAGGATGACTACAAGGTGGGAGAGACCGCCGTGCTCACGGTGAAGACCAGGGGAATCATCCGCGAGGCGGTGCTCTTCGTGGAGCGTGAGCGCATTTTCCACACGGAGCGGCTCCGGTTCAACGCAAAGGGGGTCGCAACCGTCCGCGTCAAGGTGAGGCCGGAGTTTATCAGGAGCGTCGCTGTGCGGGTCGTGGGGCTCGTAGACAAGGCATCGCTCCGCAGGAAGGTGCCCTACGTGGTCGCAAAGACAGACATCGTCATGAGCGCCTCAGCCAACAGGCTGGTTGTGGGCATCTCCACGGACAAACCCACCTATGGCCCGAGGGAGAAGGTGCGGATCAACCTTGACGTAAAGGACCTCGACGGTCACGCCCATAAGGCCCACGTGGTCATCATGGCGGTGGACGAGGCTGTCCTGCGGCTCACGAGATTTTCCATGGCCAAACCCTTCAGCAGCCTTGAACACAACCCCGCCGTCCTCGTCAAGGCTGACGACGTCCGCAAGCACCTCCTCAACCTTCACGTCCCCGTGGTCCACTACGACTGGCTGCGCAGCTACTTCACGGAGATCGGGGAGATGGCCGTCACAACCTATGGCTACGGGAGCGGCGGACTCTCCGACAAGGGACTCAGCGTCCGCACCGGCTCCTACCGGATGAGCGCCATGTCCGCCCGTGGACGCCCGTATAAAACGCCTCCCTCCCGGCACGTCCCCGAGCAAAAGCCCAAGGCCAGGAGCCGCTTTCTGACAACGGCCTGGCACGCCACGGTGATCACCGACGAAAAGGGGAAGGCCTCCACGGTGTTTTCCCTGCCTGACAACCTCACCCGATACCGCATCATGGCCTTCGCCGTGGCGGCGAACCGCGCCGCGGGCCTCGGAGGGTCGAGCCTCACTGTCTCCAAAGACCTCCTCGCGCTTCCCTCTCTTCCACGCTTTATGCGGGAGGGGGACCTCTC
>JAHJLU010000272.1 GCA_018821745.1 Myxococcota bacterium
CGAGTTGAAATCAAGATTTCCGCCGGAGATAATGACCCCGACCTTTTTGCCCGCCACAGGCACCTTGCCCGAAAGCAGAGCGGCAACGGCAACGGCGGATGAGGGCTCGATAACCGCCTTGAGGCGCTCCATCGTGTATACCAGCGCCTGAAAAATCTCTGCTTCCGTGACCGTGACCAGCTCGTGAACGTGACGCCGGATGAGCGGGAAGGTCCGGCTCCCCAGGGCTGTCTTGAGCCCGTCTGCTATGGTGGGTGGATAGTCCGAGGGCAAGATCCGCCCTTCCCTCAAGGAGCGCACGCCGTCATCGGCCAGGGCAGGTTCCACACCGATCACACGGCACCGGGGCGCTGCACCGCTCATGGCAAGGAGGCTCCCGGAGAGGAGACCGCCTCCCCCCAAAGGGACAAAGAGAAGATCAAGATCCGGGGTATGGGCGAAGAGCTCAAGGGCCGATGTCCCCTGCCCCGCGATCACATAAAAATCATTGGAGGGATGTATCTGCGTCGCTCCCGTTTGGGCCAGGACGCCTCGCAGCCCCTCCTCCCTGCCGCGGGCTCCCTCTTCGCAGGTGTAAATGTTCGCGCCGTATCCCCGCATAGCTGAAACCTTCATGGGGTTGGAGTGCTCAGGCACCACCACGTGTACGGGGAGCCCTGCAAAACGGCCGGCCCAAGCCAGGGCCTGCCCGTGATTCCCGCTGGAATGGGTTGCCACACCGCTCTGGGGGGAGATTGGCCCGCGGGCAAGCACGGAGTTGAGGGCCCCCCGCACTTTGAAGGAGCCCGTCCGCTGGAAACTCTCACACTTGAACATCACCCTGGCGCCGGTACGCGTGTCGAAGGAGTCGCTGTGCAGGACCGGGGTCAGATGGATATGGGCGGAAATCCGCCCGGCCGCGGCCTTCACGTCGGTAAATTCAGGAAGATTGTCTGTCTGCCCATACTCATTCATCATTGTGCTGTACCTCAGGTCCAAAGATACCACAAACGCCCTCCTCTTCGCCCCCAATTTTTTGTCCACCAGCCAGATTACACCCAGTGATACTTGACCCCCTCATGGTTCCCCTCATTTCTCCAATCTCTTCAAATCGCTTTGTACTGGTGATTCCGATTGAGTGGTTCCAACAACAATTTTTACAAGCGTGTTCCCTGCGAAGTCCTTCACCGAGGTGAATCTTTCCCGCTATTCGCTGAACCATCGGGTGACCGGGTCCGCTACCCAACGTGGCGGAATTCCTTCCCATCGCTGCGATAATCATTGCTGCTATTCACAGCAATGGTCGCAGCTCTGTTGGCCGGGTCTGGTCCGGGAAGGCCCAGTAGGGAGGCCAGAATCCTAATAAACTAATATCATAGGGAGATCAAGAAAACCTCCGCGCTGATAAGCATGAAAATGAGAGCGGCCGAATTCCGCCCACCCTCCATAAAGAAGACTTCAACTAGCACTTCATTTGTGTTATGGATTGATTCAAAGGGGTTACATCCCCCCTGGATGCCTGAGCAAACCGCCTGAGCAAACCGCGACCAAGGATTGGCTTTCCTATGGGTAAACGTTCTCTGCAGATAAAAGTTGGCCTCCTCATCGTGACCGCCGCGGTCATTCTGGGAGGATTCATTTTCATTTTGGGCAACTACTCCTTCGGAAAAGGTTTCACCATCGAGGTTGACTTCGATTTTGTGGGAAACCTTACCCCGGGTGCCCCGGTAAAGATCGCCGGGATCAAGATGGGGCGGGTCGAGTCCATCAAGTTCATGGGTGGCACAATCGACAGCAGGACCAAGCGGCGGGTCTTCGTGCGGGTCACCCTGTGGATCAAATCTTCCGGGAAAAACGCCGTACGTTCAGACTCCCGTGTCTTCATCAACACCCAGGGTATCCTCGGTGAGCAATATGTGGAGATCGAGCCGGGCAACATGGACTCTCCCAAGTCCCTCCTGCTCACGGGCGATTCTGCCCCGCTCAAGGGCGAGACACCTCCCCGCTCCGACCTGGTTGTGGCCCGCCTCTACACCTTCCTCGACGAGATCACTTCACTCATGGTCTCAGAAAAGGAGACCATCAGGACCACGCTGCGGCGCTCATCAAGCACACTGGGGCTCGTCACCGATATTTTAAAAGAAAACCGGGAAGAAATCCGCCAGACCCTGAAGAAGGGGAACAAACTCATGGGTGAGGTCACCGTGTCGGCGGAGAGGGTGAACCAGATAATCGGCGACGGCAAAAAAATCAGCCGGGCCATTAATTTTGTCGACTATCTGCTCTCCTACCTCACGGGTCGCCTCCCCAAACTCTTCTCCGGAATCGAAGAGACCCTGGCCCAGGTCAACAACGTGACCAAACTGGCCGGACCCAAGGAGCGGGACAAGATCATGGCCTCCCTCTCCCGCTTTGACTCCCTCTCCATCAAGCTCGAGGGGCTCACCTACGATGCCCGCAAGATGCTCGGCTCCATCTCCAAGGGAAAAGGCTCCATCGGCGCCCTCATCACCAGGCGGGAAGTTTACGAAGATCTGAAGGAGCTGGTCCGGGATCTCCGCGAGAACCCCTGGAAGCTCTTCTGGAAGGACTAGACCGTTGAACTCCTCCCCCTACCAGGCCCTCACGGGCTCCATCACCATCCTGTTGTTTCTGGGTTTCATCGCCTGGGTCTTCTTCATGGGGGATGTTACGCTGACGTCTGGGCTTGAGTTCTCGGTGGAGTTTAACCGCCTGGGCATCATAGAGACGGGGGCACCGGTGCGCATCGGGGATCAGAAGGTGGGGTTCGTCAAGAGCATCAATTATGTGCGCTCCGAGGCCGGGGCAAAACCCAAAGTCCGCCTGAGGCTGTGGATAGACAAAAAATACAGTTCCTGGATTTTCACCAACAGCCGCTTCTATTTCGAGTCCATCTCCCTCATCGGTCAACGCCACATCAACATCGCCCTCCCGCCCCCCAACGAGCCCCTGGGACCTCCCGTGGTCCAGAACCAGGTCTGCCATGGCGAACCACCGGCAAAGCTGGATCGAGTCCTCCAGAAGCTCAACTCCACCATCGTGCTGGCTCTCAAGACCCAGAAAGAACTGAGGCCCGAATGGCAACAGGCCTCCAAAGCCATGGACGCCCTGAAGGCCTGGGACCCCTTCCTCTCGGGAGAGGTGCTGCCATCAATCAGGAGTATCTCCAATAAATTCAAAAAGCTTGAGTATCCCAAAGGACTCTCCACCATCCAGAAGGAGACCCACACGGGGAACCTCCTTTTCAAGCTCTACTACATCGACACCCTGATCTCCGGGTTTGAGACAAAACTGAAAACAGCCACCACGCAGGTATCGGCCAACCTCAACATCTGGGAGGCCAAAAAAATAAAGAGCCGGATCCAGGGATTCGAACGCCGATTCCACCGCATCCAGAAGACCATCGCGAGCTTCAGACCCATGGTCCTTTCCCTGGACCGTGCCCTCTCCTCCACCTCGGGCACCGTGGGGGCTCTGGCCCGGGACCGGACCATCTGGGATGACCTCAAGGTAATGGCCAGGCGGCTCAAGAACGCACCGCTTGATCTCATCTTCAAACGCAAAGAGAAGAAAAAGAACTGAACGCCAGGAGTATTCACATGACCGTCAAACACATGGATGACATTGAAGGAAAAGTGCTGAGCAGCGACGAGCTCAAGGGAGTGACCAAGTGGATCGCCCTCTCCCCCAACGACGGGTGGAGTGGCTGGGTTATGCGGGTCCTGGAGGTAAAACCGGGGGGATACACGCCCTTCCACACCCACACGTGGCCCCACATCAACTATATTCTGGAGGGCAGCGGGATTCTCACCATCGATGGAGTGGAATACCCCATTCGCCAGGGCTCCGTCTCCCACGTGGATGGCACAAAAAAGCACAATTTCCGAAATAACACCGATCGTCCGCTCCGGTTTATCTGTATAGTCCCCCAGGAGGGTGACACGGATTATCTGTCATAGACCACCCCTACCCCTGAGAGGTCGCAGCCTTCCCGGCGGCTTCAGAACCTGAGCGTCCCATGGGCACCTGGACAAAAACCAAGCGGCACACCGCCATCTCACTCAAGACCCGTCTCTTTGCGGGATTCATCCTGCTTCTGCTCCTGTTCTCAGGGCTGCAGATATACAGCCTCATGAACCTGGAGCGGGCCAACGAAGAGTTCCAGATGATCAACCGGTTTCACCTCAAGGTCTCCCTCCATGCCTTCTCCCTTGAGACCAGTCAGTCGTCCCTCTTGCTGCTGCTGAAAAACCTCACGGCCCAGAACCAGGGGAACCTTACCAAGCGTCCGGGGCTCCTCAAGCGATGGATCAAGATCACCCAGGAGAAACGCAACGACGCCTATGTGCGGCTCAGAAAGCTCATCACCAACAAGTGGAAGCTGCTGAGAAAGAATGACCGGAAGTTCATGGAGGGCAAGGTCCTGCCCCTCCTCAAGGGTGTGGAGGACGCCATCGCGGAGATGCATACAAAGTTCGAGACGCTGATAAAGACCAATGACCCCATCTCCAAAGCCGACGCCAGACTGATCTCCCGGCGGGAACATCTCATCATGAATA
>JAHJLU010000273.1 GCA_018821745.1 Myxococcota bacterium
AAAAGAAAAAGAACCGCCAAAATAAGAAAAACATTCAAGATAAAATCAAGCCAGGTGCTTTTTTTTTCGTTCTTCCCCGCCACGGCCTTTGCGGTTTTTTTGAACCCGGACCGCATCCCCATCATGAGGCCACCACCCTCTGACTCTTCCTCGTTCCTTGAGTGTTTTCTTTTTCGTTTTGATGCCTTGGGTCTTCCCATGAGAGATTCCCTTTCAATGATCCTCGCCGAGCTGACACAGCAAAAGCCGGGCATTTTCGTAGGCGAGGCGTTCCTTGATACTGCTGTTGAAGCTTTGTGCCTCAAGTTCAGCTATTTTTCCACGGATATCTGCTTCGTCGACGTCCCGTGGAGTGACAAATTCCGGGGCCAGTATAACAGCCTTTTGATTCCCATCAACGGTCATCACTCCACTGGAAATTGCAAAATATTCTCTGACCGGAGAGCGCCCCGCGCTTGGATAATGCACACGCACCAGGCCCGGCCTCAATAGAAAAATGGTGGGAATATGGCCATAAAAGATCTCCACCTCCCCCCAGGGGACCGTCACACCCAGCAGCGCCACCTCTTTGTACTCCGCCACTTTGCCCTGCTCCCAGGAGACGAGCTCCAGAGACAATACCCTGGGCGTGTCTTCGGGCGAGTCCTTGTGTTTTAATTCAGCCATTCCCCAGCACCTCGTCGATGCCCCCCTTCATCAAAAACTGCTGCTCAGGGATCGCATCACAGGAGCCGTCGATAATGGCAGTAAACCCTCTGATGGTCTCCTTGAGGGGAACGAATTTCCCGGGAATGCCCGTGAAATTTTTTGCGACATCGAAGGGCTGGGAAAAAAAGCGCTGAAGCTTGCGCGCCCTGGAGACCATAAGGCGATCTTCCTCGGAGAGCTCTTCCATGCCCAAAATAGCAATAATATCTTTGAGATCTTCATATCGCTGGAGCACCTCCTGAACCCTGCGCGCCAGGCGATAATGCTCCTCGCCAACCACCTCGGGGGCCAGGATCGTGGAGTTACTCTCCAGGGGATCGACCGCCGGATAAATCCCCAGATCCACAATGCGTCGGGAAAGCACAGTGGTAGCATCGAGGTGGGCAAAGGTTGTGGCGGGGGCAGGGTCGGTGAGGTCGTCAGCGGGCACATAGATGGCCTGTATGGAAGTGATTGACCCCATGAGTGTTGAGACAATACGCTCCTGAAGCTCCCCCATCTCCGTGGCCAGAGTTGGCTGATACCCTACGGCGGAAGGGATCCGTCCCAGGAGGGCTGAAATTTCCGAACCCGCCTGGGAGAAGCGGAAAATATTGTCGATGAACAAGAGCACATCCTGCCCTTCAGTGTCCCGAAAATGTTCCGCCACCGTCAGTCCCGAGAGGGCTACCCGTGAACGGGCCCCCGGGGGCTCATTCATCTGACCGTAGATTAACGCGACCTTGTCGATAACACCCGAGCCAACCATCTCGAAATAGAGGTCATTCCCCTCTCGGGTCCGCTCACCCACACCACAAAAGACGGATGTACCGCCGTGCTGCTTGGCGACGTTATTGATGAGCTCCATAATGAGCACGGTCTTTCCCACGCCGGCCCCCCCGAAGAGCCCTATCTTGCCTCCCTTGCGATAGGGTGCCAGCAGATCAATGACCTTGATCCCTGTCTCAAGGAACTGAATCTTTGTGTCAAGATCCACAAAGAGGGGGGGTTCACGGTGGATCGGTTTTCTGAGGACCCCGTCAAGGTGGGATTTCCCATCCACCGGTGTCCCCACCACATTGATTATCCTTCCCAGTACCTCCCGGCCCACGGGAACCGTGATGTATTCACCAGTGTCCTTCACGGACAGGCCGCGACTCAGACCATCGGTGGTATCCAGGGCTATGCAGCGCACCGTGTGCTCTCCGATATGTTTGGAAACCTCAAGGATGAGATTGTCTTGTCTCTCGTCGATGTTGGGGTTGGTCACGCTGAGCGCACGATAGATGGGGGGCAGTTTTCCCTCGGGGAAAATAACATCCACCACAGGGCCAATGATCTGGAGTACCGTACCGCTGTCTGCGCTCATATCTGTGCCTCCGTTCCGGCAATAATCTCCAATAGTTCCAGAGTTATTTTTTCCTGCCGGATTTTATTGTACTGCAGCCTGAGTTTCTCCAGGAGATCCTTGGCATTACGGGACGCATTGCTC
>JAHJLU010000274.1 GCA_018821745.1 Myxococcota bacterium
CCGCGATCTCGGCGGCTTCGTCCACGAGGCCGTTGCAGTTATTGTCGAGGCCGTCACAAAGGCCGGGCTGCGGATCTCCGCCCCCTTCACAGACCACCGTCCCGTTGATACAGGCGCGCAGACCAGGGGCGCAGACTCCCACACCGCCGCAGGGCTGGCCCATGCCGGGGATGTCTTCGTCTTCATCGATTTCACCGTCGCAGTCGTTGTCGAGACCGTCACAGATCTCGGAGGTGGGAGTCACGAGCCCCACACAGCTTCCCCAGGCACCGCCCGAACAATCTCTCACCCCGGCGGAGCATTCACCCTGACACAGCCAGGTGCCGTCGCCACTGTCAATGCAGCCGGTGTTGACACCGGATCCGGGAGGATAACACTGCTCACTGAGCCCTTCGTCCACGACGCCATCACAGTTGTTATCGAGGCCGTCACACACTTCGGGCTGGGGAGTTACTGCGCCGCTGCAGCCGTCCCAGTCACCGGTACCGTCCACGGGACAGATATCCAGACCGGGAGAGCACTGCCCGAGGCAGTCAAAGGTCTCCGTACCGGCGTTCCAGGTGCAGCCGGACTCCGCGGAGGGGAAACACTCCTGCACCAGACCGTCTGTCTGGCCGTCGCAGTCATTGTCGAGGCCGTCGCACACCTCTGTCGCGGCACCGGCGAGAGGATCACAGGTCTGCAACGCCCCACCCTGGCAACGATTCACCGTGTGATTACAGATGCCCAGACCACAGGTGATGGTCCCCATGTCGTCCACCAACCCGTTGCAGTCGTCGTCGAGGTTGTTGCAGACCTCGGCGGAAGGCGTCAATTCACCTGCGCAGGAGCCCCAGCTCCCGGCCCCGCAGGTCTGCGTACCGGCAACACAGACGCCGGTACCTGCGGTCCCCGTGGGACCGGAATAGCAGGTCCGGGTTAGCCCCTCATCAACAACACCATCACAGTTGTCGTCGAGGCCGTTACACTCTTCGGGCAGAGGATTCACTTCGCCGCTGCAGGCGCTCCAACCGCCGGCACTGCAAATGCTGGTACCGTGGGCGCATACACCCTGGCATACCCAGTTCCCGCTGGAGGGCGGAACCTCAGTACACCCGCCGGTGCCCGTATAACAGGCCTGGGTAAGGCCGTCATCGACAATGCCGTCGCAGTCGTTGTCCAGCCCGTCGCAGATCTCTGCCGTGGCACCCTGCATGGGGTTGCATGTCTGGAGCGCGCCAGCGGAGCAGTTGTCGATGGTGTGCTGGCAAACACCGAGCCCGCAGGTGGTCTGTCCCAGGCCTTCATCAATAAAGCCGTCACAGTCGTTGTCAAAGCCGTCACACACTTCGGTGCCCGGGGTGATCGCCCCGGAACAGCTGCCCCAGGCCCCGGCCGTACAGATATTCATTCCCGCGCTGCACATCCCTGCGCAGGTGAAGGTGCCGTCGCCATTATCGGTGCAACCGCTGAACCCCAGCGGATAGCATTGCCCGGCCATTCCGTCGACCTGACCGTCACAGTCGTCGTCGATACCGTTGCAGACCTCAGCCGTGGCTCCCTGCATGGGATTGCAGGTCTGCTCGACGCCACCGATGCAGTTGTCAACCGTGTGGTTGCATTTCCCAAGACCGCAGGTGGTCTGTCCCATATCATCGGGGATCCCGTTACAGTCGTTGTCAAACGTGTCACAGATCTCGGAAGCCGGCGTCACCTCACCGCCACAGGCGCTCCACGCACCCGCGGAGCATGTCTGGGACCCACCGTGGCACAGTCCCACACCCTCGGTTCCCGAGGCTCCACTGTAACATGCCTGAGTCAAGCCTTCGTCGACACTGCCGTTGCAGTTGTCATCAAGGTTGTTACACGTCTCTGCAGAGGGAACCACTTCCCCCACACAGCTTCCCCATGATCCCGCGGTGCAGATGCTTGTCCCGCCGTGACACACACCGACACCATCAGTACCTGCGCCACCATTATAGCAAGACTGGGTGAGACCTTCGTCCACAAGTCCGTCACAGTCATCGTCATCACCATTGCAGGTCTCTGTTCCCGCTCCCTGCATGGGGTTACATGTCTGGACCGCACCGGAGACACAGTTCTCCACCGTGTGGCTGCAGACACCGAGCCCGCAGGTGGTCTGACCAAGGCCCTCGTCTATGTTCCCGTCGCAGTTGTTGTCGACACCGTCGCACACTTCGGGCTGTGGTATCTGGTATCCGGCACATGCTTCCCAGGCGCCCGAAACATTACAGAGCTGGACACCGGGTGCGCAGATACCGGCGCACGTATAAACCGCCGACCCGGGGAAGGTCTCTGTGCAGCCCGTGTATCCGCCGGGATAGCAGCCCTGGGAGACGCCCTCGTTCACATCACCGTCACAGTCGTTGTCGAGGGTATCGCAAATTTCGGCCTGGGGCCCCTGCACAGGAACGCAGACAGTGGGATCCCCGCCTGCCAGACAGCAGGTGATCGCCCCGGCAATACACTTGGTTTTTCCTTCCGTACAGATCCCCTGATTTGTACCACAGGTAACTCCCACCCCGGGATCGTCGACACCGTCATCTGCTGTGCTGCCGTCCAGGTCGTCGTCGAGACCGTTACACATCTCTGGGCCAGGATCCGGGCAGGTGATGCCATCGTCGATAAGACCGTTGCAGTCGTCATCGAGGTTGTTGCAGACTTCGGCTACCGGAGCGATGTTTGGGGCATCGCACTCCACACCGGTCTGGTCCACCGTGCACTGGTAATTACCCGCACGGTAGCACTCTCCGAGGAGGCCATTGTTACAGGCATCGCCCACGGGGAAATCCTCATCGACAAAACCATCGCAGTTGTCGTCGATGCCGTTGCACAGCTCGGTGCGGATGGAGTCGGCGATGATCCCGGCCATCGCGGCCACCAGGTCGGCCGTGTTATTGGCGGGGATTGCGCCGCCCGTATTACCGGCCACGGCGATGTCGTTACAGTTTACAAATTCGTTGGGGGCCACGGCGAAGGCGATAACGTAAGTCTTCACTTCGTAAACGCAGTTGGAGCCGTTGCAGGTGGAGTTGGTGGGACACTGGGCGTCGGTGGTGCAGGTGTGCTGCAGGTCAGGGACGGAGAGGAGCTGGATGGCCACGTTTTCTGGGTCGGTGCTGCATGACTCTGCGCCGTCGGTGAGGACGATAATGGAATAGGGACGACAACCGCGCAGGGGATCGTTGCCGATGTCGGTGGTGGAGAGCTGGATGAGCAGATCATTGAGGGATCCACCGATGGGAGTACCACCCACGGCCCTGAGCTCGGGGTTGGGCTGTTCCTCGGGGCTGAGCCCACTGTTATAGCCGGCCTCATCGGTGTCGGTCTCCTCATGGTCGATCCACGTAAGGATGGTGGATTTTGAGCCGTCGGCAAGAGGCACCAGGATATCGGCGCCGGTCATGGGATCGCCGGAGATGGGGTCGATGCAGCCGTCCAGGATACCGCCGGCGTAGTTGATACACACCCGGTCATGGGTCCCGGGGAGGTCGTAGTCGGGGTAGTCGGTGTAGAGATCACAGAGCCTGCACTGATCGTAGGTGCTCCAGAGGCCGCCGTAACCACCACAACCGGCTGTATTGTTGGGGATCTCGTCGTGGCACATACAGATGTAGTTGTGTCCGCTGTTCTGCTGGAAGCGGGCCATACCCCATCGAACCTCGCCATAGGAGTTCATGATCTGGGCAATGGCCTCTTTGGCGGTATAGAGCCGGGAGACGGTCCCCGCAACGTGGGGATGCTCCGAGGAGCCGTCACCGTAAGTATTTTGGGACCCGTCAATGGTCATGAGCATGGACCCCGAAGTGTCTACCAGGAGATAAATGGCGGGATCCAGCTCCTGGGCCTGAGCGCCGGCCACAAAACCCACGACACTGAACAGGGCAAAGACACAAAACACCATAGCGGACAGAAGAACATTTTTCATGGAAACTCCTCCAGAGTCACCCATACTCCCTAAGGAGTGGATATATCAATCAGAATTAACAATTACACTGCAAGCGTACCGCCAAGGGGTAGCGCCCGGACCGATCTCGGGCGGGGTGACTTCAGACCAGTGTAAACACGTTGAAAACGTGATATTCGGCGAAATAACCCGAGTTTTCTGAACTTTCGGCTGGCTGGGCCTGCACTGCTTATTCTACTCTGCATTGGGCGATTGGCAAGCCCCAGTTTGTGAGGGAAAACAAATTCTTTACCCCACAACAATACCTGAACCGGGCTCCGAAGGGTTTCCTTTCGATTCCAGCAACTCACCAATAATTTGGAGTATTGCCATTAGATTTTTGCTGGTTTACACTCGGGTATGCAGATCTGCCCTTCCTGTGGAATCATTGCGGCCACCTCCCTGATCCAGTGCCAGGAGTGCGGCAACCCGTACCCTTACAGCCTGCCCCGGGCACTCCCGCTGCCTTCTCCCTACCACTGGGTTTTCCTCAGGGGTCACTTCGTGTGTGGCAGTTGTCGGTTCGATATCCCGCTCAATTTTCTGGATCTTGACGGGACCGTGCGGTGCAACAACTGCGGGATCCAGCAGAAGTTCCCTCTTCAGACCTGGCAGACAGCGCTGTACAAGGCTCGTGGAATAATTGATTTCACCGGTGACGAGCGCCCCCCTGAAGACTCTCCCCTGTGGCCTTTCTTTTACAAAGAATTACCGGAAAACGCAAAGAGAGAGGCGGTCCATCTGGGGGCCCACGCCTCCCTGGTCCATCTGATCAGTCCAAAGTCTGCGGACTCATCCGCCGTGACCCTGGCTGTCTCCACGGGCAATCCCCTGTGTGAGTCGTGCATCGCGCCACTGCAAATCTCGAAGGTCGACGAAACAAGCCTCCAATTGGCCTGCCCCGCATGCAGCCATGAGCAGCGCTACCAACGGGACGAAAACTTCAGCACCATAAAGGGGCTCGCCTTTGCCGTGGCCAACGAGCACCGGGAAGGGGCCATGGAGGCCATCATCAGTGCCCGATCCGAAGGCGGAGTCATTGCCCTGGACTGCCCCAAGTGCGGAGGCGCGCTCCCCCCTCACAAAGATCAGTATTTTGCAACCTGCACCTATTGCGGAACCTCATGCTACATTGATCCTGCCCTTCTCAATGTGAAGGATCTCCCCGACAAGCCTTCTCCCCTGTGGCTGTTGTTCCAGGGAAGCTCAGCCTTCAAATACGATCTCGCCCTCAAGGCCTTTGAATACGAACAGGCGACCAAACCGAAAAAACCACCCCGGAAGACGCAGGAAAGCCCCGCTTCAACGGGCTCCCCCCTCATGGAGTTTATCACCGCGCACCCCTACCTTTTGCCCGCGCTGGCGGTTATCCTCGCAATAGCAGTGGTGATGTCCCTTACCTGAAGCGTCCTATTATCACACCCGCCATCAGAAACAGCAGCAGCAGTGCAGTCGGTCCCGAAGTGCGACCCGCTGCGGTGCAGCTGCAGCCACCACTGGCGTTTGTGGTCCCGGGGTCGGTTTCCACACACGCATCACCCTGAGCTGAAGTACCCGGAGGACAACACCCCACAGAGGGCACGCAGCCACCCTCGCCACACTCCGGGGGTTGGCCCATGACACAGTGCCCCAGCTCCCCGTCACACAGCTCCGCGCCGTTGCAACGGTCGCCGTCATCGCAGGTGTCGTTGTCGGGATCGCAGCTCTCACCCACGCAGTTCTCTCCCTGGGCCGTCGTGCCCTGGGGGCAACAGCCCAGGGACGGCACACAGCCACTCTCGCCGCACTCCAGAGGACTCCCGGGGGCGCACTGCCCCAGCTCCATGCTGCACGTCTCGGTGCCGTTGCACAAATTGCCGTCGTCACAGGAGCTCTGCGCGTCTTCGTCCATGAGACCGTCACAGTCGTCGTCCACGCCGTCGCAGGTGATGTCCTGCGTGTCTGTTGGCTCACAGACGGTGGGGAGGGGACGCACACCACCAAAACGGATAGTGGAGAAGTAGCGGTAGGCGGACCATCCGTCGGCGTCGCGCATGGTGGGGCCCGTCACCTCGGTGGGGAACCCCGCCCCGTCGGAGAGGTAGCACTTCACCTCGGTGCTGTTGCGGCCGCAGATGTCCGCCATGCCGTCGCCATTGACATCCCCGAGGTTGATGGAGGTGTAGAGCCGAAAGTCGTTCCAGCCGGAGGCGTCGTCCCAGAACGGGCCGGTGACACCTCCCACAAATCCCGTACCGTCGAAGGTCCAGCACCAGATCCCCGCATTGGACCGGGCGCAGATGTCCTGATCGCCGTCGCCGTCAATGTCGCCAAAGCGCAGAGTCGTTGCGTTGGACATATCCTTCCAGCCCACGCCATCGGTGAGCTGGGGACCAGCGATGAGCGGGCCGAAGGTGCCATCGCCCAGAGAGCGGTAGCACTCCACACCGTCGGCGGTGCGGGCACACAGGTCGGCCATTCCGTCCCCGTCGAAGTCGACCATGCGGATGGTGCTCCAGTAGGAGACATGGGTGAAACCCCGCGCGTCGCTCCACGGCGGACCCGGGAGGGGCTGTGTGAAGCCCGTGGCCGTGGAGAGCACACAGAGCATCCCCTGGCTGCCGCGGGCACACACATCGGCCATCCCGTCGCCGTTGAGATCCCCCATGCGGATGGTCCCGTAACGGCTCGGCCCGTGCCAGCCATCGGCGTCGGTCCAGGCGGGACCCGGGATCTGGGATCCGATCCCTGTCCCCGTGGAGGGGTAGCAGATGAAGCCCGCACCGGCCAGAGCACAGAAGTCGTCCATGCCGTCTCCGTTGACATCGGCCATGCGAAAGGAGGTAGCGTGCTCGGGCTGTCCCCACCCAACGCTGTCGGCCCAGGAAGGACCATTTACGACAGCCCCGAAGCCGCTGCCCGTGGAGGGCCAGCAGCGAATACCCTCGGCATTGCGGCCACACACATCCATCATCCCGTCACCGTTGATGTCGCCCGTACGGATGGTGGAAAAATAGAGCTCCTGACCGAAGTCGGTGTCAGCCATCTCGGGGATGAGCCAATAGTTGGGGTCGAACCCGTTGGCAGTGGAGATCCAGCACCGAAATCCGCTGGCACCCCGTGCGCAGAAGTCCGCCTGACCGTCGCCGTTGACGTCGGTGTTGCTCTGACTCAACTGCCCCGAGTCCACGATCACCTCGTCCATCCACAGATCGCAGGAGTCGGGGGCTCCCGTCCCCGAGGCAAAGACTGCCCAGTGGTTGGCCACCACCCGCTCGCTTCCGTCGGAGGGCGTGTTGACGGTCCCGATCCCTGCGACGCTCATGGCTGAAGAGCCACCGCCGTCGAGATTTATGGCCGTGTAGGCCCCAAGGTCCACCATGAGGTCTGCCAGCTGGTTGCAGGTCATCCCCACACTGGAGGCCGACCGACCGTCCACAACGACCAGATAGAGGAATTGCCGGTCTTTGGAGACCCCCACCGCCGTGCGGGGATTGAGCGCGGTGCAGTGGTCAGGATCCGTAGCGCCGTACTGGGGCTGACCGTTCAGAACCAGCGTGGGACGCCCACCCACTGCGTTGCGGATCCAGTCATAGGGCGGCGAAACGAGGGTCCCCACGGGGGAGATGAGCAGGCTGTCGTGACCCGCCGCCAAAAAGCCCGAGCCCGTGATGTCGTTGTTCCACAGGGTTCCATCGCCAACGGCCAGGGAGATGGGGTAATAATTGGTATAGGAGAAGAAAATGAATCAGCAAGAAGAACAATACTTAATGGAACTTGAACAAGAGCTTCAAGGACAAAGAATACAAAATAGACAGATGTCTAATTCTCAACAAAGTTTATTCAATATTCCAGACGAACAAAACTTAATTAGATGGCAACTAGATTTAAGAGAAGACTTAGATAGAATTTATCATTTATTAAGAGGCGATATAATAAAAGAAGACGATAAAGGAAATATGATTTATGTTGCACCTGAAGACGATAATCTTCGTCCTTTTAATGAATTTGGAGTACAAATGATTATGAATATACTTTCTTTTTA
>JAHJLU010000275.1 GCA_018821745.1 Myxococcota bacterium
CATCTGGGCCCTTACACCGGATTGAAAGCCACTTATACGAAGGCCATGGAGTACATGAAGAAAGAGGGACTCACCTCACTGGGGGTCTCCTGTGAGATCTATCTGAACAATCCCATGACCACCAAGCCCGCCGACCTCAAAACCGAAGTGTTCATGCCCGTTAAATAGTCCCTGCAACCGCCGGCGGAAAAATCATAGCAGAGAGTGGGGAGGAGCCTCCCGGCAGGAATTGCATTGAAACACCATGGCTGCATTATGGCACCGGGCATACTCCTGCACGGATCAGTAACACTTGCCCTTGACCCAGTAGCCACCTTTCTTGCAGTCGCCGGACATGGCCGTGTTGATACACTTGCCCCCGCAGCAATGAACCCCGAAGAGTTCACACGCAGCCGAATCCTTTTTCTCACAAGCCGCCCCGCGTTTTAGGATGGCACTCAGGAGCATTACCGTACCGCAGGAGGAACCGTCGTGGCAGACACCGCACTGGGAGTCCCTGGTGCAGCGAAGCTCCGGGGCGATGACCGTATGCTGCCCTGTCCCCCTGCAGGCCGCAGCGTGGGTGGGGAAGTCGTAGTCCATCCCGGCAGATGCAGCTTTTGTGTCGGAAATACCCACGGTCGCATCGGCCTTTTGGGGAGCGGCCATGCTTTTTACCGGGTTGCTCTCTGGAGTCTCTCCCTTTGAAGCACAGCCCGCAAGGACCAGAAACAGTACAAAGCAATGATTTTTCATGGTTGTTTCTCCTGACACGGACTATGGGGCCAGTGGGGCCCATGGGTCCACAAGGCAATGCGGTTAAAAACGGGAACTCCCATATTTGCATACCCCTCCGGGCTTTTTCAATGTGTAATTTCCCCCTCCCCTTCGCCCGCTCAATTTTGTTGTGATCCGTATCGGTCTGTGGTGTGCTCAAACCCATGAAACTCCCCGCTGCGCTCAGAGCAATCCACATAATCCCGCGACCGTTGCTCCTCCTGTTTCTGCTGGCGGGAATAATGGCCCTGGGTCCCTCCCCGGGATATGCGCAGGATCGGCGTTGGGATTTCTCCCCCATGCCCGACAAGGTCTCCTGGGGGCCCTCCCTCACCATTGGCCAGGCGCGGCTCTCTCTGGTTCCCACGGTTCAGGCGGGGACCCACTCCAACCGCATCGGACCTTCCCTGAGCCTCACGGTGCCACTCTCCGAGCTGGCGGCCCTCCTTGACCCCCTGGTGGCCTATTTTCAGGCCTCCTACACCTATGATCTCACTCCCCTGGGAATCCCGGAGCGCACCCATCAGGTCCTGGGTGTGTCGGGGCTGGCCCTGGGATTCGGTTCCTCAGCGGTACAAAAAGGGCTCCCCTTCGTGACGCGCAGACGGCACACCTTCTTCTACCAGCATGAAATCTTCTGGGACTCCGAGGACACCGGGCAGCTCAGCGGCGCCGCGGGCTACATTTACTCAAGCCCCTCTTTCTCCACCCGGATCATCTTTGAAAATGACATCCTGGCCTTCCAGGGCTTCGACGCCTACCGCACAGGTGCTCTGGAGTGGAGCGTCCACTTTCCCTACAGGGGGCACCCGGTGGGTCTTGGCCTGGGCTTCATCGCATGGACCGGTGAGACTCCCCGTCCCAACGACATGACCCGGGACGACGTCTATGACCTCTCCAACCGTCACGGAGGAGCATACTCCCACGGGATCCTCTACGGCGCCATCTTCTTTCGAAGGTTCCGCCTGAGCGTGGGCTGGGACTCTGAGAAATCCCGGGACGTCATCCAGAACAACCTCCACTATCTCATCAATGATGGAAAAGTTCCCCCCCTGGACCGAAAGAGCCGCTTCTTCCTCCTGCTCTCCCTCAACACCCTCTATTCTCTCTATTAGTCCCCTCGGGATGTTTTTTCCGGGCAGTGGACGGCGCCTCAGAAATGATTACCTTGCCACCCATGTGCTGGATTTATTGATCCAGCACGGCCACGGCGACTGATTCTGCAGTGTCCGGTGTCCTCACCGGGCGGTTTCTGCTGCAGTCTCGGGTTGCCAGAACCAAAGGAGCAAAACAATGACCACAATCGACAAAAATAAACCGGTAATGATAACAGGCGCAACAGGGTATGTGGCGGGATGGATCGTCAAAAAACTTCTGGACGAGGGCCTGACAGTGCACGCCCCCGTCCGGGACCCAAAAAACAAGTCAAAGACAAAATACCTTGACGAGCTGGCAGCCTCTGCGCCGGGAAAAATTGTCTATTTCGCGGCGGACCTATTGACGCCCGGCTCCTACGACGCCGCCATGGAGGGTTGCGAGCTGGTGTTCCACACCGCCTCCCCCTTCATCAACAAGGTCCGCGACCCCCAGAAAGATTTGGTGGATCCCGCCCTCAAGGGGACCCAGAATGTCCTCGCCTCGGTCAATAGCACGCAGAGCGTCAAGCGGGTGGTGCTCACCAGCTCCTGCGCCGCTATCATCGGCGACAACAAGGATATCCTGGGATATGACAACCAGAAGGCCACGGAGAAGAACTGGAACGAGACCTCCACCCTCACCCACAACCCCTACTCTTACTCCAAGACCGTCGCCGAGAAGGAGGCGTGGAAGATCGCCGAGGGGCAAAGCCGCTGGGATCTCGTGGTCATCAACCCCGCCCTGGTCATCGGTCCCGGCATCAACCCCAACGCCACCTCCGAGAGCTTCACCATCGTGAAACAGCTCGGGGACGGCTCAGCCAGGATGGGCGCCCCCAACCTGGAGATCGGGATGGTGGACGTGCGCGATCTGGCCGAGGCCCACTACGCCGCCGGGTTCACACCCGAGGCCCAGGGACGCCACATTATCCAGGCGGGGTCCCACACCTTCCTGTCCCTGGGACTGATGCTGCGGGAGAAATACGCAAACGCCTACCCCTTCCCAAAGCGGACCCTCCCCAAGTTCCTCGTCTGGCTCATGGCTCCCACCGTGGGCATCACTCGAAAATTTGTGAGCAACTCCCTGGGATACCAATGGAAGGTCGATAACTCCAAGGGCATCCACGGCCTCAACCTCACCTACAGGCCCGTCAAGACCTCCATCGTCGATATGTTCGAGCAGATGATCCAAAACGGTACTTTCAAGAAATAGGCCCCGATCTCCAGTCCAGGGCAGCCCACAGGGGTTCAGGTCTGCCATAAGGACGCCATGCCCCCATAATGCCTACGATTCCCGTCCCTCCAGCCTCGCATGGGGACAGCTCCTTCGTATTCCCCACAGAGCACCATATACTGATAAGCTCCGCCCACTGCCGCTCATCTGGTACAAACAGCCAAAACTTGCATCATGTGGCCCAAAATACACCCAAAAAGGTGATCCTCAAGCCATGTCAAAATACTGCGTGTGCTGTCATTATTAACCATAAACAGGTGTGTATCGATATTGGCCAGAGTGCCCGTATCTGCAAAATCCTAAGGGGTGACACATACGAGATGGTGTATCACCATAACACACAGCGCACGTCACTTTGGAAAAGCACCCTCAACATTCCATGGACTGAACAGTTCGAGGTGTATCACTGTTCACGGGAGGGACAGACTCCCTTGGAGCTATGGGCCGCACCATCTGCTGACAAAAGACTTTTTCGCCATGCATTCCAGTACAGCGTGTTCCAGGTGGGGACCATCTCAATCAGGTCAGGTTGTCATAGACGGTGGTGTCCAGTTTCTCGTGACCACAATAGAGGCATTGAGCATGTTTTTTGGACATAACTCTGCCGCACATGGGGCAGTGGAGGAGTTCCCGGGAGATCTTCCCATCCAACTTGCCATCACGCAGATCTATCTCACGGATTTTAGAGAGGAGAAGCTCTTCGGTGATGCCCATGCTCCCCTTCAATATCTCCCAGAGCGCCAGATTGGTGAGCACCAGCTTATCTACCCGCTGCTCCAAATCCAGTACCATCTCAATGAGCTCCTCTTTTCCCGAATCGGCGTTGAGGTTCGTCTCGCCAACTTTGCATCGCTCATACAACACTTCATTCCATTTCATGGAGGCTCCCTCTGTGCATTCCCAGAGGTGGCACCGGGCACCTCTGATCTTTGATCTTTCGTCAAACTCCCCAATTTTACTTGAGCGCGAGAATAATGGAAGCACTGTTTTCCATGGGATCTATTGGGAGGCTCGTGCTCATATATCGCATCTGCACACCCCTATTTTGAAAAATCACGTGCCGTAACGATA
Organism: Myxococcota bacterium; assembly: GCA_018821745.1. GTDB lineage: Bacteria > Myxococcota_A > Polyangia > HGW-17 > HGW-17 > SZUA-580. Next base: position 4,198 of record JAHJLU010000275.1, read on the forward strand.
ACGCAGAACCATCCACCGTAATTCAATTTTATGGAGTGGGCCATAATCGGGCGCTATAAAGAACCCTTATCCAAACCCTCAGGCATCTGATTGTGGTGTGACATCCGTTTATGGAGAGCAGGATATGAACTGAGACTATTTTTTAGCCTTGTCGTCTTTCTTTGGTGTCGTGGCTTTATTTTCTTTTTTCGCTTTTTTGGCCTGCTGTCTTTTATAAATTTTCGCGCCCATTTTCTCGCCATAAACGCAAGTGAAGTACGCAGGACAAGCTTTTCCACCGCACTTGACCAAATCTTTGACTGCTTTCTTGTCATAGTTGACTTTACAGTCCTGAACAAACATCATTTCGGGCTGCTTCTCACCGGTGCACTCAACCAGAGTTTTATACAGCGCCTTGCACTTTTTCTCTTTGTTTTTCTTTGCACATCCAAACGCAGAAACTACAAACAGGGACAGAACTACCATTCCAAAAACTTTTTTCATAGGGCTCCTTTGGACCATGTCATGGTCAGTTGTTTATGAATCATCATACAAGACTCCTCAAAAAACCTATTTACGATAACAAAATCAATCTACTTGTCAAGAATTAAGCACACTGGCGGACAAATAGTCACATCCGCCCAAAGAGGGATCGAGTAGAGGATTGGTACAATATTAGATACAGCTCTACCCAGGGTTATTCGAACACATGCCCCGACGTAACAGTACGACAGCCCCGGCGCAAGGCTGCGGTTTCGGGGCTCGACTCTGTGGTTTAGGGGCTCCAAACTGCACATACCCCCCCTCACCTCTCAATATTTTTCCGCTCCGGACTGCAGTACCCCGGCTCCGATCTGCACGTGCACCATGGGGATCCTTGCCAAAAAGCAGGGGCATGTGCGGTCTCGATCCTGTGCCTGCGCACTTCCGACTGAAAATTCCGTTGTGTTTTCATGGAGCATCCACAGTTTCGAGCTGGGGCCCCTGTAGTCCGAGGCCAAAAGACTACACTTCCGAGCCGGGGTTTTGTAGTTCCGGGCAGGGGTTCTACCCAAACGAGCCCCAAAGCCACGGGGGTTTTGGCTTTCTGCCAATGAGAAGAGACATGGAGATCTGAGAAAAAGAACCCTGTCCCCTTTCCAACAATGGCGAAATTTCCCAGGTGGTTTGACGGGCAGTCAGGATGCGGTGGGAGCCGTGGGGGCGCTGGGAGCGCTGGGCGCCTTGGAAGCCGTGGGGGCGCTGGGCGCCTTGGGAGCCGCGGGTGCCTTGGGGGCGCCGGGTGCCACGGCAGGTTCGGTCACATCCTGGGCGGAGAGGCGGTTGTACTCGGCCGCTGTGATCTCCTTGAGGGTCTCAACTATGCGGGCGCGAGGGGTGCCCCGTGGATCAGAGAAAATCTTCTCCGTCCTGAGCCCTTCCTTGTCCAGCCAGCCACGGCCTTTAATGCTGCCCGAGCCGTTTTTCATGGTGATGTTGTATGCCCATGCGGTGAGCGCGGCGTTGGTGAACGTCACCGTCCCCGTGAAGGTCCCCTGGGCATCGCCCGCGCTGTAGTTTTGCCCTTTGCCCGAGGGAGTCAGGGTGGTGTCGAAAATTTTCCCGTCGTTCTTCACCCGCTCCACAATGTTATGTTCCCCGTTTTCGTGTCCACGGTGCGCTTTGCCAGAGAGTATTTAGCTGGTCCGTAGGGAATTTTCCCGTCGGGAGACGTGGTCACCACCTGCCCATAGTAGTATTTCACCGAAACCGTCACGGCCTCGGACGAGGCAGGGGATTTCTCCTTGGTGCCACAGTGGGCACAGGAGACAGCGAAGAGAGTGCTCATGGCCACCCACGCAGCGTGCAACCACAGGGAGAACCCCTCCGGGGACAAGAAGGAACGCAATGCTGCAGACTCGGGAAACGTCGCCACACATAAGCCGGCTCGTGCCATGAAAATTGCCCGGGGGCCCGAGTCCATGGGAGGATAGTACGCCGTGGTTTCGAGGAGCGTTCGGGTCTCCTTTTATGGACCAAAACTGCCGATTGTGCTGGTGGTGCTGGGTGCACCGCCCATGGAAACAAAAAATGGAAGCGTCAAGTATTTTAAAGACATGGAAACCCTCAAACGGGCCTATACGCTTGAAGATGTGCTGATTCACAAGGTGATTCCCACCGCCTCGGTCATGGGCAAGCTCGAGCTTTCATCACTCCGGGGAGGCAACGGGTATCGGTTCTGTCGGTGTTGCTCCATCCAGCCACCACTCTCCCCTCGGGATCAAACTCCGTTTTATCGAGGTGACCTCTGGGGCCGCTTGGCGTACCTGACGAGTGTCCTCCCGTGGTGTTGGGTCAGAAACGGAAGCCGACACCGGCGCTGAAGAGATGATCGACCTTCCCCGCGTCGACGGTTTCAAGTCTCGTATAGTCAAGTTTGAGGACTGCGTCCTTCTCCAGGTACCATCCGAGCCCCGCGGTGATGGCGCTCCGGTCGCCTCCTGGATCCGCCATTGTGCCATCGAACATGCGAAATTGTGTGTCGAACCGCTCGAACCTGCCGAAGAGGATGATCCGCTCTGCCTTGACGGGGCGTGTGAGAGTCCTGGGCAGGCTGTAGGCAGCCTCGACGTAGTACCCCAGCATGTTTTTGGCGACCTCGGGGTTAAGGGTGGCGCTGTCGGTGAGGAGGGTGTATGCGAGGACACCTTTCATCTCCACACCGGCTATACTAAAGACAAGATCCGCTGTGAACATGGTGAAATCACTCTCGATGCTGTTGGGGATGCCTTTGTTGCCTGCGTCAACGGGGCCGTGGAAAACGGAACCTCCGATCCGAAGCAGCTGCCCGTCCTTCTGCAGCCCCGGGAAGGGGGTCGCCTCGAAGCGCCCGACGAGGGTGGGACTGGACGCGAAGCCTGGACGCTCCTTCACGCGCCCGTCGCGGATACCGTTGGTGGCGCTGAAGGCGCTGCCGTCCAGGGAGGAGACGACCCCAAACGTGTAGTTGAACCACCCCTTAAGTCCGCCACTTACTTCGACGCCGTCTGGGGACCAGGTTGTGGGGATGATGTACCGGGCCACGAGGGGTCTCTCCACACCATTGAACTTCGTTGGTTCGTGGTCGGTATTGATCAGACCCATGGGAGCCAGGAAGCGGCCGATGCGAATCCTGAGAAAGGGGTGGAGCTTGATGTCCAGGTTGAACTGCTCAAGGCCGATCTCGCCGCCACTCTCCTTTGAGACAAAGGCGTGCTCCATCTCCATCTCGGCATTGAAGCGGACGAATCGGTTGAATTGATACCCGAGATAGACCACAAAGCGGTGGATATCCAGGGCCTCCGGGACATCTCCTCTCCCGCCATTGAAGTGGAACTCTCCGTAACCTCCTATGGCGAGGCCCGGGGGGCGGAAGGACTGCTCTGACGCGGGCGCCGGGGGAGCGACTGGGTGCGCCAAGCTCGACTGCGCCATGGCGACGGCAGGGAGGATAGTAAAGAGAATGAGGAGGATGGCGAAGACGCTCGTTTTCATAGGTGCTCCTGATGGTTATGGCTGGCTGGCTATGAAAAAAGCGGTGCTGGCTTGCCGAGTGATCAGTTGAGGATCAGTTTGCCGCTCCTCGTGATGAGGAGCGTGTATTGGCGGTCGTTGTGGATGATAGTCACTCTCGTGGCGCCGTTGAAGAGGGCGCGGGCGTCGATGGGGTCGGGACGGCTCGGTTCTGGATGAGTGGGCGTTGTCGGCATGGGTACCTCCAGTCGTGTTATACCTAGCTCTCGTTGTTAGTCTAGTCTAACACGAGTGTCAAGCCCCTCATCCAATTATTTGCCGCGAGACCGCTCGCTCGCCTTGAGAGAGTCATCAATCACACTCCCGCCTGGGCACCGCAATTTTTCTCCAATCTGTGCATTGACAGGCCGCAATTTCACAGGGATAGTCACCACTGGAGGCGAAATCATGCGTGCAAATTTTTATGGGCCATTCATTCTTGCTGTGCTGCTGTCCCTGGTTATCCTCGGCTGTGACGATGACGACAGCAACAACCTCAACAACGCCACCTGCGGCAATGACCTCATCGAGACCGGTGAGGCATGCGACGGCCTGGAGCTGGGCAGTGGCAACTGCGAGAGCCTGGGTCAGGGCTTCACCGGCGGCACCCTCTCCTGTGACGGCGACTGCCAGTACGATACCTCCGGCTGCACCAGCACCTGCACCAACGCCTGCGAGAACAGCATCCGCGCGTGCAACGGGAATACCCTTCGCGTCTGTGAGGTGAACCAGGTTACAGGCTGCACCGAGTGGTACGAGACCGACTGCACGCTCACCAGCGGGACCTGCGAGATCAGTGGAGAGGTGGCCCAGTGCACGGGAGGCTGCGTCAACGACTGCACCATAGACGACGAGCGCTGCAACACAGCCGGCAGCAGCATTGAGACCTGCGTGCTGGGCACCACCGGCTGCACCGAGTGGAGCGAGACGGCTTGTCCCGAGGCGGCGCCAAAGTGTGTCATGGACGACGGCGAACCTTCCGCCGGGCCCGTGTGCATCCTGCTGTGCCCCACGACTTTCGTCTACACCAAGGCCGAGACCATCAGCAACGTGAGGATTGCCGGCGAATGGCAGGGCTTCGATCTCTTGACGGCCACGACCATGACAGGCCCCGACACCGAGGGGCGCTTCACCGCGACCGTCGACCTGCCTCCAGGTCTGAACGCCTATAAAATCGTCCACCAGGGGGGCAGCACGTCCGAGCTTTGCTCCTCCGACGGGAGCGGTAACATCTGGTGCATGGATCACACACAGACACGGCGCAAATACGTGGGCGGCACCGAGAACTCCGCCGTGCTGGTGCCCGACTGCAGCCTGCCCTCGTTTGAAGTAGTCCAGAGCCAGGCGACCTATGGCGGCGGCACAGGGACCTATGACGCCCAGCTCTCTTTTCTGGATGGCATCGAGGGAAGCGGGCCCGATCTCACCGGATACGAGGCCACTCTCACCAAAGACTTCACCTCCAGGGCACTCACGGGCAGTGAGCTGGTTGTGGCGGTTGACGGCAGCGTCACGGTGGCGCTCTCGGGACTCAATACCGGAAAGTACAAGATCACCCTGAGCCCCAGGACCCTCAGTGGCAAGGCAGGCGAACCCACGAGGCTCATCTTCTGGGTCGAGGAGGAGGAGTTCTCCTGGGATGGGGCGCTGGTCTATATGGTCATGACCGACCGCTTCATCGATGGCGATTCCTCCAACAACCCCGGTCCCACCCCCGGAGCCGAAGCAACCGGTGATTTCTACGGCGGAGATCTGGCAGGTCTCGCGGCCGCGATCAGCGACGGCACACTGGACGCCCTGGGTGTGCGGGCCATCTGGCTCAGCCCGTTTCAGACCAACCCCAATGGGGCCTATCTCGCGGCCGACGGCGTCCATCAGGTCACCGGTTACCATGGCTACTGGCCCATCAAGGCCAGGGAAGTGGATCCTCGGCTCGGAGGAGAGCAGGCCCTGCGCCAGGTGGTAATCGCGGCCCATGCCCACGGCATCCGCATTCTGCAGGACTATGTACTCAACCATGTCCATGAGGATCATGAATATAACCTCTCCCACCCCGAGTGGTTCCGCACGGGCTGTGTGTGCGGCACACAGAACTGCGACTGGACGGAGCACGCCCTCGACTGCATGTTCCAAAGCTATCTCCCCGATATCAACCACACGGTGATGGCGGCCAACAACCAGTTCGTGGCCGACGCGATCTGGTGGCTTGACGATTTCGACCTGGACGGCCTGCGGGTCGACGCGGTGAAGCACGTGGAGGAGATAGCCACCCGCAACCTGTCGGCGGCGGTCCGGGAGACCTTCGAGGCCGCGGGGACGCGCTACTTTCTCATGGGCGAGACCGCCATGGGCTGGAGCGACTGCGCCGATCCCTGCAATGACGAGAACTACAACACCATCTCCAAGTATATTGGCCCCCAGGGACTTGACGGTCAGTTCGACTTCGTGCTGTACCACGGCGTCTCTTACCGGACCTTCGCCTATGGAGACCAGGGGATGCTCCACGCGGACTACTGGCTCCAGCACGGCCTGTCAAAATGGCCCGAGGGGGCGGTGATGACCCCCTATATCGGCAGCCACGATACGGCCCGGTTCGCCTCAATGGCCGACTATCGCGGGCAGGATTCAGCCCATGACCGCGGCATAGTGAATAATCAGTGGTCCAATATTGCGGCCGCTCCGACCGATGCGGAGCCCTACCGCCGACTGCGGGTGGGGATGACCTGGCTCATGGGTCTGCCGGGAGCGCCGCTCCTCTACTACGGCGACGAGTACGGTCAATGGGGGGGCGTGGATCCCAACAACCGCATGATGTGGCGCTCCAGTGGCGCCCTCTCCGCCGATGAACAGGAGACCCTCACCTATCTCCAGAAGCTGGGGACCGCCCGGCGAAACCTGAGGGCTTTTCACCACGGCGATTACGTCTCCCTGGGGGCCACAGAAGATACTCTGGTCTTCGCCCGCCATATCACCGCCACCGGTGAGGTGGCGATCGTCGGTCTCACACGGGCGGGCACTGCTCAGGCCACCGTGGTCTCCGTCGCGTCCCTGGGCCTGACCGCGGGCACAGTGCTGCACGATCAGTTGAGCAACTATTCTGTGACCGTGGCCGGCGATCTCACCGTCACCATCGATATCCCCGCCAGCAGCGGCGTCATCCTTGCTCCATAAGGAATTGTAGAACCTTCAGAATTCATTTTTCCCGCAAACTCACCACACACCACAGAAAAAGAAGGCCACCCGAGCAAAGGGGAATGATCCGGACCTGCCCCGTGGATTAAGGCAGGATGATTGATGCAGCAGTGGCAGAGCCTCTCGGATTACCCAGCTCTCTCCCCACAACGGCGCCTATAATTTCGGTGATGTCATCGCCCAGATCTTTTTGTTCACGGGGAATCCCTTTGGTTTCCAGTCCCAGTCAAAGGTGCCGCCGGGGATTTGCTTGCCTTTTTCCCCCGCCTTGGCCACAGCCAGCAGGAATCTGTACAGGGGATCAAAATCCTTATGGGAGTCGTTGGCCCACTTCCCCACGGCGTGCATCTTTTTACCCCTGCTAATATAGATCACGGGGCGAGCCTCGTCGGGAACGCCGGAGCGGTCTTTTGTCTTCATGGTAAAAAATGCGTGTTTACCGATGAGTGCGATGAGGGTGTCGCGCTCTTTTTGGGAGAGCATAAAAGAGTACCGGGTCGCCTGCAGCCCCTTCTGTCCCGCGGTCGGATGTTTTACAAACTGACAAACACCCGCTCCATCGGGGGAAATCCATAAAGCGGTCCCGCCCCACAGCCCCTGAATATCCCAGAGCACAACCTGTCCATGCTGCTTGAGAGTATCCTCTCGGCCCTGCCCCGCGGGCGTGCCCTTTCCATCGAGGGTTTGGAGGGCTACTTCCTTCTCCCGGACCTTGGAATTTTTACTCTGAGCACACCCGAAAAAGGCTCCAACGAACACCAGCAGATAGATTATTCTCATGCGTTTCCTCCTGAGAGACGATGCGCACAATTCACCTATTGTCGCATGCACATGATCCCAGAACAATCTTTACATTGTTTTTGCCAGATTGCGAATCCCCCGCCACCCGGAGGGTAAAAATGCTTCGGCCTGTCCCACGGACTCTGCTATAGTGAATTATCATGATTAAAACAACCATATTACACATTGAAGTTATAACTGTTTTTCTGATGCTCCTGATCTTCGCTGGATGTTCGGACAAGGAAGACTGCAGCAACTCCGTCGACGACGACGGGAACGGCGAGATGGACTGCTATGACATCGGTTGCGCCTTCACGAAAGCCTGTGAACTGAATACAAACGACCGCTCCGTCGCATCGTCACTACACACAATATTGGGTGAAGAAAACAAAATCGAATTGGACTCCCTGGGAAATGTGTACCTCTGCTATCAGCCTGAGTACTACGATTATCAGATCCAAAAATTTGATAAAAACCTCAATCGGCTCTGGTTCACCAGTGTAAAAGGGTGTTCAGGATTTGTTCTCTCCGATGATGAGACCGCTCTCTTTCATTCCCAGTGGACCTCGGGTGGAGTGTATGAGCACACTGTCCGGAGCCCAGCCACCGGGCAGGTAATGGCCCATGCCCTGATCACCTATCCCACCGATGCAAATACCATCCTTCCCTTCACCCGCTATAAAAACGGCCGATTTTACATGGTCTCCCTCGCTGAGGTGGACACCCCGGGTGAATCCTACCGATATGACTCGTTTCTGTATATTCAAATTTACGATTCCCAGCTCAACGAGGTGACCCGCGTTGGCCACAAATTCGTTGATGTTACCGGAAAAAACGGGTACCTCGGTCTCAAGGACGTGGCCATCATGGACGATGGACGGATCGCCATCATCGGGTACGGCAAGGACGGTTACCTCGGGGGCACACTCGTAGAAAACGATGATCTGATTGCCAGTTTCAATATTCAGGGAACCCTGCTTCATGCAAAAACTTTCACCACCACGACCTGCATGAATAACACTTGCACCATCACTTCCTCGGGCACCAGGATTGTCGCATCAAAAACCGACAATAGAATCGATATTTATTCCACTGATCTGGCTTTCCTCGATCAACTCTCCGTGGTACACCCTTTTTCCGCTGAGCTGCGGTTTCGCCCCCTGCATATGGTTGGCAATACCATCTTTCTGGGGGGCACGGCCACTGTGGGAGAGTGGAGCAACGGGTTCAATGGACCGATTCCTCTCATCGGCCAATACAGCCTGGTCACCCATACGCTCGAGTGGAGCAAACTGCTGTGGACCTACTATCCATCCGACGACGGCTACTATTCCAATGTTTCTCTTGATACCATTCAACTCATCAGTCGCGGGAACCATATCCTCTGGTCCGGCAGCTCCTTCCATCCCTATTTTCCCAGTGACGAACGCGTTTATGAAAATAGGTGGATCGAATACACTTCCATGGCACTCTTTGACACTTCCCCCCCAGAGGGATACAGTGGACGCCTCTATCGGTAGTTCACGGCCTCTCCTTGGGCAAACTCGCGGCATCTATGCTTTAACGCATGGAGCCAGAGCCGATGAGAAGGGGCTTTGCCCATGATGAAATTTTTCGTTGTCTTTATTTTGCTGTGCCCAGCGCTCATCGCCTGTGACGACACCGGTTCGTCCAACCACACAAACAACACGACCAACAACGGCACCTGCGGGGACGGGGTCTGCAATGGGGACGAGAGCGCGGGCACCTGCCCCGCGGATTGCGACATCCCCTCAGTGTGTACGGTGGATGGCCCGCTCCCGGACTTTGCATCACACAACAGTGCCCTGGCAACCTTTACCGGCAGCTGTACCGGGAACCAACTCCGGATCACTCTTTTGGCCGGCCCGGTGGTGAAGTTAACCTACGGCGATGCAAGCGCATGGCCCTCCTATGCGGTCCAGGATGAACAGCTCCTGGACACTTACGGGTTTGGGGTTATCCAGACCTTCAGCCTTCCCGATTTTTCGGTGGAACCGGGTCTGCTCATCTGCGCCGGAGATTTGACCATTGAGGTGGAGGGGGGCGACTGCCGCATGATCATCCGGGATGCAGACGGCACGCTGCTGCTGAGCGAGACCCCGGGAGGCGGCTATTCAGAATCTGGTGGAGACCGGATCCTCGTGCGGGACGCCCTGGCCCAGGAGCCCTATTTCGGGTTGGGCGAGAAGACCGGGAGCAGCAACCGTCGCGGCCGCTCCTTCACCATGCGCAACACGGACTGCTACGACGCCAGCTACGGAGGTTACGGACCCGAGGCCGATCCGCTCTACGCCTCCATCCCATTTTATATGGGCATCCGGGAGGGAACGGCCTACGGAATCTTCACGGACAACACCCACACCATGGAGTTCGACATGGGCCACAGCAACGCCCAAAAGACCCAAATCTTCGCCCGGGGCGGGGAGATGGTGCAGTACTTCATCCCGGGTCCGACGCCCGCAATGGTTGTGGAGAAGTACTCTGATCTGACGGGACGTATTCCCATGCCTCCCAGGTGGTCCCTGGGCTACCACCAGAGCCGCTGGGGCTACTACCCGGACACCCGTGTGCTGGAGGTGGCGCAGGAGCTGCGAACCCGCGCCATCCCCGCCGATGGGCTGTGGCTGGACATCCAGGCCATGGAAGGCTTTCGCTCCTTCACCTTCGACGCCTCGGGCTTCCCCGATCCCGAGGGGCTCATGGGACAGCTCTCGGGCATGGGCTTTCACACCACCATGATCGTGGATCCGGGGATCAAGGTCGACCCGGCGTGGAATATCTATACCAGCGGGGTTACAGGTGACCACTTCCTGAAAAACACCGACGGAAGCCTGTTTGTGGGAGAGGTGTGGCCAGGGGAAGCGGCCTTCCCGGACTTTTCACGTCCCGCAACCCGCGACTGGTGGCAGACCCTTATCCCCAACCTCACAAACAATGGCATTGAAGGCATCTGGATAGACATGAACGAGCCCGCCTCCTTCATCGCCGCCCATGGCAACACCGTTCCCGATTCCATCCCGGCGGACACAGAGGGATCCCCCACCACCATGGCCCGGGTCCATAACGTCTACGCCCTTCTGGAAGCACAGGCAACATACAATGGACTCCTGCAGGCCCTGCCCGGCAGGCGCCCCTTTGTCCTCACCCGGGCGGGTTACTCGGGGATCCAGCGCTACGCCGCCATGTGGACCGGAGATGCCCCTTCCTCCTGGCCCACCCTGCGCAACACCGTGCCCATGATGACCGGGCTCGGGCTCTCGGGGATTCCTCTGGCGGGAAGCGACGTGGGGGGCTACTCGGGGCAGGCGACCCCGGAGATGTTCGCCCGCTGGATGCAGGTGGGCAGCTTCTCTCCCTTCTTCAGAGGCCACACGGAACAAAGTGGCAACGATCAGGAGCCATGGATGTTTGGACAGGAGGTGGAGGACATCTCCCGCGCCGTCATTAACGAGCGCTACCAGCTCCTCCCAACCATGTACAGCCTCACGCATAACGCCTCAAGGACGGGAGAACCAATCCTTCGCCCCCTGTACTACGAGCACCCTGACGACACCGCCACCTACCACATTGATGACCAGGTCTATATGGGTCCCCACCTGATGTTCG
>JAHJLU010000276.1 GCA_018821745.1 Myxococcota bacterium
CAACATCGCCGCCGCGCTCATGCATGATCCCGAGCTGGTGCTCATGGATGAGCCCACCGTGGGGGTTGACGCCCAGTCCCGAAACGCCATCTTCGATTCCATTCTGGCGCTCCGTGAGAAGGGGCTGACCATTATTTACACCACCCACTATATGGAAGAAGCCGAGCGCCTGTGCGATCGTGTGGCCATCATTGACGAGGGGGAGCTCAAGGCCCTTGACACCGTGGACAACCTCAAGGAGACCTACTGCGAAGGCGTAATTATCGGGCTCGAGAGCGAGAGCGGCACCCGCCAGATTCGCAGCAAAAACCCCGTGGATGCGATTATCGCGGCCCACAGGGAAGAACCGGTGCTCAGACTGACCGTGGAGAATCCCACGCTGGAGGAGGTCTTTCTCAAGGTCACCGGCAGAAAGTTGAGGGAATAGCATGGGAACCATCTGGGCCATCGCCGTCAAAGATATCAAGCTCCTCATGCGGGACAAGACCGCCTTCTTCTTCACCTTCGCGTTCCCCATTATCTATGCCGTGATTTTCGGATTTTTCTTCTCGGGCACCACCCTCTCCACGGTGAAGGTCGCCGTGGTGGACGAAGACAAGAGCGCCGAGTCCGCCGCCTTCATCACGGCCCTGGAGAAGTCGGGGCAGGTCCAGCTCTTCATGGCGCCCCTCCATGCCGCCAAGCAGCGTGTTGTAAAGGGCAAGGCCTCGCTTTATCTGCGTTTTCCCAAAGGGTTTGGGGCCTCCCAGCGGCTCGCCATTCTGGGCCACCCGCCGCTGATCGAGATGGGGGTGGACCCGTCCAGGAAGGCCTCGGCGGGGATGACCCGGGGGCTCATCTTGCAGACCGCGGGGGCCATGCTCGCCCAGAGCCTCAAGGACCCGGCCGCCGCCGGAAAAGCCCTTCAGAAAGCCCTGGACGACCCGGCGACGCTCCCGGGACTGACCCCCGAGGCACGTGAGAAGCTCGTCAAAAACGCCGCCATGTTCGGGCAGATGCTCCAGTTTGTGCCCAAGGACTTCCCCCTGTTCAACATGGAGCCCCTGCGCATCAAGCCCGCTCCCATCTCCACGGACTCGGGCCGCCTGGAGAACACCTTCAACGTCTCCTTCCCCCAGGGAATCCTCTGGGGTATCCTCAGTTGCCTCATCACCTTCGCGGTCTCCCTCATCCAGGAGAAGACCCGGGGGACCCTGGTGCGGCTCCACACCTCCCCCATCTCGCGGATTCATATTATCGGCGGCAAGGCGGTGGCCAGCTTCCTCACCAATCTCTTCATCGTCTTCGCCCTCATCACCCTTGCGGCCCTTGCCTTTAAGGTGCGACCCACCTCCATCGGGCTGTTCATCTTCTCGGCGGTCTCCATCTCGCTGGGCTTTACGGGGATCATGATCTTCGTCTCGGTCCTCGCCCGGACAGAGCGCGCCGCGGAGTCCATGGCCTGGGCCGTGATGATGATTCTGGCCATGACCGGTGGCGCCATGATTCCCCTCTTCATCATGCCCGACTGGATGCTCACCATCTCCAGCATCAGCCCCGTGAAGTGGGGCATCGTCTCCCTGGAGGGCGTCCTCTGGAGGGGCTTCTCCTTCACGGAGCTCCTCGTCCCCAACGGCATCGTCATGGGCTTTGGCCTGGTCTTCTTCCTGCTGGGCCTCGCCGTATACCGCCGCCGCTCCGAAATCTGATCCCCATCCCCTTGTGCCAGCCCAAAGAGTGAATATTCAGAATCCTGGATTGTAGTGCCGGTCAGCTATGGAGGAGTGGTCATTCTCTTCAGACAAGGGCAACGGGGTTGTGGATTTGCAGGCCTCCACAGCCCCGGCAGGTGCATTTGAATCACCGCCAGGCTGTTTCCCCTGAGCCGCAGTGACACAGAGGAGTGTGGGTTTGGGTTTCAAAAGGAGCCGATTATTGCTTTGCGTTGGAGTGGAGGAGACCATGGAGCTCGGTGACGCGGATGGCTGTTTTTTGGGCATCAGTGAAGGCCAGGGGATCCTGCTCCAGGCCGCCCGTCTCCGTGAATGAGAAGCCCAGCGCGCCCGCGTTGCCGAGGATCATGTTGTGACGCAGCATGAAGGCGCGCAGGGTGTTGACGGAGGACTCCAGGTAGCGCCGCCCGGACACCAGGGTGCCCCCGATCTTGTTTTTAAACATCCCCTTCATGCACCAGGTGCGCTCCATAAAGGACTGTACGTTGCTGCACACCCCCGAGAAGTGTGTCGGTGTCGAGATGAGGATCACCTCCGCCCATGTAATGTCAGGGACAATCCCCTCCATGTCGTCGTGGATGGCACATGCACCGGTGGTTTTGCATTCTCTGCACGCGCCGCAGGGGGCGATGTTCAGGTCCGCAAGATAGATCCTCCTGATGTGGGCGGTGGTTGGCAGGGCATCGAGGGCCGCCGCCATCATCGCGGCGCTGTTGCCCTCTCTCCGCGGGGAACCAAAAATTGCCAATACGTTCATAATACAACCTTTTCTATTGCGCGTTACCAGAACATCTTCACCGCCATCCAGAGGGCCGCGATGAGGAGTATGGTAATGAAGCCGCGCTTGATGTTCTGCTCGGAGATATCGGTGTGTTGCCGTGAGCCGAAGTAGGCGCCCACGGCAGTTGCAGCCGCCAGAATGAGGGCCAGTTTATAGTGAAAGGTGTGGCGCATGAGGTGGCCGCTGAAGGAGGCCCCGGTTGAGGTGATGAGCAGCAGCGTATTGGAGCCGATGGCGATGCGAATCGGCAGACCGCCGACGATGATGGTGAGGGGGATGATGAGCCCGCAGCCGGACACCCCGAGCATCCCCGCGATGAAGGCGATGGCCACGAGTGGGGGCAGCAGGTAGATGAGATTCACAAAATAGGCATCATGGCCCGACAGCCCGGGGCGCTCCCACACGCCGAACCGGCCTCGCTGTGCGGACTGTTTCACCCCCATGGCCATCTTGAGCGCCGAGACGAGCAGCACCAGCACAAAGAGCCCCTTGAGGTAGAAGGGCTGAACCGTGTGTGAGAAGTAGGCCCCAAAAAAGGAGGAGATTGCCACAAACCCGGCCAGGAGTATGGCGAAGGGCCAGTCCATGAGGTGGTGCTTTTTGCTGTAGATGAGCAGCATTATCACCCCCTGGACCAGGATGAGAAAGACGCTGATGGTCTTCAGTTCCCCAAAGGGGAGCGCCACCATGGAGAGCAGCAGGGGGAGCTTGAACTCACCTCCACCCCGGCCGAAGATGGAGAACATAAAAGAGATGACAAGGATGCCGATGATGGCGAGGATGAGTTGTGGTGTGGAGATCAGGGTCATGGTTGCTTTGTCTCTTGGGCTTGTGGGGGCAACACGGTGCCATCCAGAGGGAATAACCCCTTATTTGTTAGGGGGGTCGCCCGGGTTTGTCATTGATTTGTGATCAATATTGTGCTGAAACCCGAAGAGGGCCGTGCCACCAGGCCATGCGCCCCTGAAGCGAGACATGATGAACGAGTTTAACATAGAGACTCTTTTCCCCTACTGCGAACGGCGTCGTTACGCGAAGGGGAGTGTGCTCTACAAAGCGGGCAGCCCCGGGAACGGCCTTATGGTGCTCACCGAGGGACGGGTGAAGGTGCTCACCCAGCAAGCCTCGGGTAAACTCATCCTGCTCTACATCTTCATGCCGCCCGAGCTCTTTGGCTTTCTGCCCTTCCTTGACGAACAACCCTACCCGGTCACCACCGTCGCCCTTGACGACGTGGAGGTGATGGTGATGGAGCGCACCTCCCTGCGTGGTGCCATTGCCGAGAGCCCCGAAGTCGCCCTGGTGCTTCTCCACACCCTGGCCACCAAGCTGCGGCACACCCTCGACATCGTTCGCGCTGCCTCATCCCGGTCAGCTGCGCCCATGGTGGCCACGGCCATTTTGTCGCTCATCCCGCCCAACTATACTTCGCCCCCCGTGCTCTTCACCCTTCCGCAGCCCTCCTATACCTTCGCCCATGACCTGGGGCTCACTCCTGAGACCCTCTCCCGGGAGCTCAGCAAACTCGTCACGAGGGGTGTGATACACCGGACAGGAGCGGGGAAATACCAGGTGCTCAATCTGGACATGCTGCGCCAAGGTGCCCAGGAAATGGACATTGTTTAAGCAAACGCGTCGCTCTTGATCCCCAATCAATGTAGTCCGCTCCCGTCCAGGTATGGTTATCACGACCACACCGCCAACGCTCACATGATCTGCGGTCTACTGCTTTACCCTGAAAACATCAGGAGCACACTCCATGCTTTATGTCCTTCTCCCCCTCATCTTTGCCATCTCCACCTTTTTCGCCATGATCGGCCAGGGTGGCGGCACGTTCTATGTTCCTCTGCTCATCTTCGCCGGGCTCACCATGAAGAGCGCTCCCTCCCTGAGCCTCATCCTCATCCTTGCAACCTCCTCGGCAGCCCTCATCACCTATTGGCGTAACAACCAGGTGGACTGGAAGCTCGCGTTGGTCATCGATCCCCCCACGGACGTAATGGCCTTTGTGGGTGCCTACTTCTCCACTCTTGTGGCTCCTGTGTACCTGCGCTCCCTCCTGGCAGGGGTGCTCATCCTGGGGGGATTCCTGATGCTGCGTCCCCCAAACCTGAGCGATGTCAAGCCTGCAGACCACACAGG
>JAHJLU010000277.1 GCA_018821745.1 Myxococcota bacterium
CTTCCGACCTCACGCTTATCAGGCGTGCGCTCTAACCAACTGAGCTATATGCCCGACCGCCGTTTACGGCCAACGGACAAAGCATATAATCCAACCCAATTTCAAAGTCAAGAACAAAAAAAATCTGGGGAAATCTTTGGGAATCTTCTTGATATTTCATATTGAAAACGGGTAAATCGAATTGACAACCGTACCTCTGCCAAAGGGGTCTTTCCGCCATTTGCGAAAGGCCCACGGGGTACCCGGAAACCAAAACCTGTGAAACACACCCTCATTATTTCCCTGCTGCTTCTCGCTTTCGGCTGCTCCACGTCCCACGGAGCGAAGACCAGCGGTGTCAAAGAGGCCGGGGATCAAAAAACCGACAGCACCACGGGCACCCTCTGGGATTTCATTCCCCGGGGAGCAGCCGCAATCCTCATGGTGGATTTCCGGCACATGCCTAAAAGCGCCAGAGTCGCCTGCGGAGCCCTGTGCGCCATCGCCGCTCCGGTCAAAAAAGCTGCCGGCCCCCACCAGGGCATCACGGCCTGGTATCCCCGGGGAGCCCTCCTCCACGCCTGGTCATTCGGCAATCCGGGCGCAGCCCCCAAAAACGCCGCCACCCACCGGGACATCCCACTGGTTATCCGCGGAGAGTCAGCTCTGGCATACTATCCCGGGGATTTTCTTGTGTGGGGATCAACGTTCCGGGTGCGGCTGGCCCTTGACCTGCGCAAAGGGATCGAGGGAACTGGCGCCCGCGTGTCCCGAGACTTCTCCATGGCAATGAAGGGGATCGTCGGAGGGATTACCCCTTCGGGAATCTTTGTGTTCCGTGCAAAAGAGCCCCTGACGCCCCTCCTGAAGATTCTCGCGGGCGGCACACCTCCTCTGAGGGGAGCGCTGGCCCTGCGCTTTCCGCCGGGATGGACCACCCTCACCGGAGTCATGGAGTTTCCCTCCATCGGCATGGCAGAGGCCTTCATCGCAAAACTGCGCGCGCGTCTCGCCTCGGCCCTCGCCGCGTCTCCCATGAAGAACTACCCCTGGCTCGCCGTTTTGCACCCACTTTCGATTCACCCCGAGGGCCGAAACGTGTATATTCAGTGGGCAGCCCGGCTGGAAATCTTCAACACCCTGCTGACTGCCACCCGACCACTACTGAGCCGCCTGCGGGCGGAACTGGCTGGCTTGACCCCATGAGCGACGATTACACTACTCTCCTTGGCGCCCTGAAGACATGGCTCTCCCACCATGGCCGCGGAGTCACCCTGGTCCACGGGTTTGACCTGTTTCCCTTTGAGGGCCCGCTGCCCGGTGAGGTCCCCACGGAACCATCCCTTGAGACTGCAGCGCCCGGGTCAGTGGAGGTTTCTCAGGAGCCCGCTGCCACCAGGAAGCCGCCCCCCCGGGGCGATGACGAGCCGCCCACGGACAATGATCCCCCCCCATACAACTACGATGAACCCCAGGGGTTCGAAGACGAGGTGGATTTTGGCTTCACCACCGACCCGGCCCAGAGCAGGGAGCCCGAACCCGCGCGGCCCGACCTGGCACACCTGGACATGACAAACATCACCATGGAGGACCTGCGCTCCTTCTGGAAGGAGTGTCTGGGCTGCAAGCTGGGATCCACCCGAAAAAACATGGTCTTTGGTGAGGGAGCGGTCCCCGCGCGGATCTTTTTCATCGGCGAAGGACCCGGCGCCCAGGAAGATGAACAGGGGAGGCCCTTCGTGGGCAAGGCGGGGCAGCTCCTGGACCGCATGATCGAGGCCATGGGCCTGACCCGCGATCAGATCTACATCGGCAATATCGTGAAATGCCGTCCTCCGGGGAACCGGGATCCCGAGACCGACGAGATGCTCTCGTGCATGCCTGTCCTGGAGCGGCAGATCGAGCTGGTGAGACCCGAGGTAATCGTCTCCCTGGGCCGCATCTCCGCCCAGGTGCTGCTCTCCACAACACGCTCCCTGAGCAAGCTGCGGGGCTCGTGGCACACCTACGGCACCATCCCTCTCCTGGCCACCTATCACCCCGCTTATCTGCTGCGTAACCCCGCGGCGAAAAAAGCCGCCTGGGAAGATCTCCAGATGGTGATGAAACAGTTGAACCTTGCGGGGAACACCTAGCCATGCTCAGCCCGTCCACCCGGGAGTCCATCATGTCCCATTTCAGGGAGCTGGTCTACCGCATCAAATGGATCCTCGTGTGGCTCATCGTCGGCTTCGGTGTGGCCTACTTTATCCGCACGGAGATCCTGGATTTTCTCGTTGCCCCCCTGGGACCCGCCATGGAAGGCAACCCCCAGCTCCACTTCACCTCCCCCGTGGAGCCCTTCTTCACCTACCTCAAGCTCTCCATGAAGGCAGGCATCTTCCTGGCCATGCCCTTCATCCTCTATCACCTGTGGTCCTTCATCGCCCCGGGCCTCTACAAGAAGGAGAGACGCCTGGTCATCACCGTCACCTTCTTCGGGGTCCTCTTTTTCGCCGGCGGTGTCCTCTTCGCCTATTACCTGGTGTTCCCCTACGGCTTCAAGTTCCTGATAAAATTTGCCCAGGACAGCCCCGGCAACGTCCAGCTGCTGCCTCTGGTGGGGGATATCTTCAAGGAGGTCTTCGGGAGCCAGACGCCCCTGCTTGATCCGGGCATGGCCAAGGTCGCCCTCACCCCTACCATCATGATGGGCGATTACCTCAAGCTCATCATCAACCTGCTTTTGGCCTTCGGCATCGTCTTCGAGCTGCCCCTGCTCATCTATTTCCTGGTGACCACGGGCATCGTCTCCCCCCGGGGCCTGCTGGGTTTTTTCCGCTACTTTGTGGTCATCGCCTTCACCATCTCGGCCATCCTCACGCCCCCGGACGTGATCACCCAGGTGATGATGGCCCTGCCTCTGATGGCCATGTACCTCATCTCCACTCTCTTCGCCTGGGCGGTGGTCTCACGGCGTCAGCGATCCACAAAGCGCTGATAACCGCCCCCTGCGTGAACCGTCCAAAGAGAGGCCGATTACAGGCCGATCCGAAACTCAACCCCCACGGAGATACCCGACACTCCGCCCCCCGACAGGAACAGATCCGTGCGCTCCAGTACCAGCCCCATGGTCAGGTGCGCCTTCCCCACCGAGAACCCGAAGCCGCCATGGAGACCCACCTTGGTAATGGGGGCGATGACCTCAGCCTGATAGAGATTAATCCGGTATACCCCACCCATTATGGAGCAGTCGGCATACCAGTGCAGTGGCAACCGCCCCTGTCTCCCGAGGGTGAAGGAGAGGCCCACGTGTCCTCCGGAGTCCCGGGAGAGAAAGCCCGCCTCAAGCCCCAACCCGAAGCGCCAGTGGTGCTGCCAGGGCCAGGTATAAACACTCACCGTGTGCTCGCCCTGGGGTTCCTCCAGCCCGAAGCTCCCACCGTATGCATACCCCACCTGGAGTGAAGGGTACCGCGCCTGTGTCGGTGCCTGAAAGTTCTTCGCCCCGGGCAACGTGTCCATCATGCGCTGGATCTTGGGATCGTCCACGTCATCACCGGCCGGGTTCACCGGAGCGGTCAGTTGCATGAGGGCGAGAAAGAGAGCGATCATATTAATTGAACAGACTCGATGGGTTGTAGGTGGGGAGCGCGATCTCGGTGCGACACGTGGTCGGCTCCGGCGGTGGCCCCGGGGTGAAGGTGCGCACTATCATGTCGTATTCGGGTCGACTCTCCCGCTCTATGGACTGGATGGAGATATGGTAGAGGATTCCCTCGCGCTTAAAGATGTAATCCCGGGCATACCAGGTGTAGCCCTTGCTCTCGCTGCGCCACAGGATCTTCTGTCCGCTGTTCTCCCCCAGGGTGAAGGGTTCGGGGATACACTCCAGATTCCCGCAATAGTCCTGACCGATGAGGTAATTCTTGAAGACGGTCATGGCCGGGTCTATCTCTGTTGCCCCATAATTCACCATGAGAATATAGGTGGGACCGATGTCTCCCAGATCACCCACGGTGTAATCGGGGACCGCCTCAAATACTATGGCCTGCTGTTTGATATCCCAAATCTTCTCCACGACACCCGGCTTCAGCGGAGGGATCGCCCCCTTGAAGTGGAAGGAGCCGTTGAGATCGGTGCAGTAGACAGCCAGATTATCCATGGAGCACGAGAGCAATGTGGCGATGAGCGCCAGAGCCAGGGAGAAGCGCACCATGAACATTACAACCAACACCCCTGCAGGGGAGCAGCTTCCCCCCGTGAGGCAGCCCCGGACGCAAGGATCAGTTGGGTGTTTATTTTGAATGCCATATCTGGTACCAATTGATTCCGCACCCTTGAGGTGAGAATTTCTCCTTAGCCCCTGCTTGGTCCGGGGCACTGGTAACCGGGGTAATACCCCGCCATGGAGTGATCATGACTATTGTCCTGTCCCTTATCGTATCAATTTTCCATATTAATGCAACACCGGCGATGAAAAACCGTGTGCTGACATCCCGTGACCTGGTACACGTCCAGAAAGTCTCCATGCCATCTGTCACCCCGGACGGCAAGACACTTTTCTACGTCAGCACCAAATACTGCCTCAAGTCCAATAAGGGAAAATCCTTTATTTTCAAAACTTCAGCACGTAAAGAGGCCAAATCGGAGCGCATCACCGACAAGGGAATGAGCGCCATCTTCCCCTCGGTCTCCCCCAACGGAAAGACCCTCGCCTTCATCGGGATCGACAAGGAAGGAGCCCATATTTTTCTCAAGGAGATCGCCTCCGCGAAACCCGCCACCCGCCTCACGGATAAAAAACTCCTGCCCTACGGCGCCATGGGCCCCCTGGTGTGGGCCCCCGATTCAAAGGGGCTCCTCTTCAACGCGGCGGTCCCACCCCAGTGCCAGGACCTCACCTGCATGGCCAAAGAGAAAGCAAAGAAACCCACCTCCTCGGGCTGGCTCTTCAAGGGTCTCATGTACCGTCACTGGAACGAGTGGCGCGGGGGTCTGGTGAACAAGCTCTTCCATATCCTTGTCAAAACGAAGGCTGTGACCCTCATCACCAAAAGCAAACACGACACCCCCCCGGTTGCCCTTGGTGGCCATCAGGACTACGCCTTCTCCCCCGACGGCAAAGAGATCGCCTACGTTAAAAACACGGACAAGATGGTCGCCCGCTCCACCAACAACGACGTGTGGCTCTACTCCATGAAATCTGGCAAGCACCGGCAGCTCACCACGGGCAAGGGCAACGACTTCTCTCCCAAGTATTCCCCCGACGGCCGCTAC
>JAHJLU010000278.1 GCA_018821745.1 Myxococcota bacterium
AGCAGATCTATTTCTCCGCCCAGGATCAGGGCTACATCAACATGTGGAGTGTCTCCTTCACCGGGAAGCTCCAGCCCGAATTCGTCAGCAACTTCATCACCGACTTCAAGGTCCTCAGAAGGGGCCACATGGTCATCCTGGATCAGACCATCGCGAAGCCCCAGGAGCTCTATTTCCACAATGGCAAAAAAGTCCCCCGGGGCAAGCTGGGCCGGGTCCGCGCAGGCAAGGCAGTCCCGCTGAGCGCCAAGAATACCCTCCTCCTCTCGGACATTGCCATGGGCGAAACCCGCTCCCTGTGGGTCAAAGGGGACAAGGGCGACAAGGTCCACTCCCTTATTCTCACCCCTCCCAACTTTGATAAAACAAAGAAATACCCCGTGGTGTTCCTTATCCACGGCGGCCCCCAGGGTGCCTTCGGCTATGATTTTCATCCCCGCTGGAACTCCCAGCTCTTCGCCGCCCCCGGCTACGTAGTGGTTATGCCCAACTTCCACGGCTCCACAGGCTACGGGCAGAAGTTCCAGGACGCCATCCGTGGCAACTGGGGCGGTTCCCCCTATATCGACGTCATGAACGTCTTTGACGCGGTGGAGAAGCTCCCCTATGTGGACAAGACCCGGATCGGCGCGGCGGGGGCCTCCTACGGCGGGTACCTCGTCGACTGGATCGGCACAAAAAACAACCGCTTCAAGTGCCTCATCTCCCACTCGGGGGTGTACAACATCGTCTCCATGTATGGCTCCACCGAAGAGCTCTGGTTCCCCGAATGGGAGAACCTGGGCACTCCCTGGGAGAACCCCGAGATGTATAAAAAGCACTCCCCCCACTACTACGTCAAGAACTGGAAGACACCCACCCTCATTGTCCATGGTGCGCTGGATTTCCGCGTCACCATCGATCAGTCCATGCAGCTCTTCACGAGCCTTCAGCGCCTGGGTGTCCCCTCACAGTTCCTCTATTTCCCCGATGAGGATCATTTTGTCTTCAAACCCAAAAACCGCATCAAGTGGTGGGCCACGGTACACACCTGGCTCAAATCCTATTTGAAATAGCCCCCAATTTGCCCACGTCTGAGAGCAGGTGGAATTATGAAACACTCCTGGATACTTTTGCTCCTCCCCTTATTGTTTACGGCCTGTGACAGCAAGAAGAAGGCCCCCGGCGCCCAGTCCGCCATGGAACTGAAAAAAATGTGCGGCCACGATGACAAGGAGGCCTGCCGAAAGCTGTGCACAACGTACCGCTCCCTCCCGGGCTGTAAAAAATCCTGCAAACTGGGAGACGATTTTGCCTGTAGGAGGCAAAAAGCCCTGGAAGTGGCGATCAAAGAGTCCGAGCAGAAAGACCTCCCGGAGCAGATTGGCAGTGCCCCCGTGAAGTGGGCCCCGCCAAAACGCCAGGACCCACAAATTGCCCAGTGGCACGGGGAGCTCTTCAGCAAGTGCCAGGCGGGTTACACCCTGGCCTGCGATGCTCTGGCATTCTACTCACCCATGCCGCCCTCGGCCCAGAAGGGAGCGAAGACCCTCCTGGCACAGATGGAAGCTGAGTGTGCCAAAAACAAGGCATCCTTCTGTAATATTCTGTCTGCCTTCGAGCTCGATCGGAGCTTCTCCTTTCTGTCTCCACCCAACGCCTTTGTGCACTCCTCCAAGGCATGCGCCCTCTCACACGGCAAATTCGGTTGCACCAAGGCCGGAGAGATGGCCCTCGCTGGCATGGGGACCGCCCAGAATACCACCCAGGGGGAGGCGCTCCTGAAAAAAGGGTGTGATGCGAGGGACCATGCCGCCTGCTATCAACTGGCCAAACACTTGGCCTACAAGGAAAAAACCACCTCCCCGTACATGCCCAAGGTGAATGCCCTGCTATACAAAGCCTGCAGGGCAGGCAATGACGATGCCTGTTCCAATCTCCGCTGCCGGTTCTCAAAAAAACCCAACCGTGATGTCAGCCCGGTCACCGCAAAGGAGGGCAAAGAGCTCTACACCATGGGGCAACAGGCCTGTGCCAAAGGCAACGAGTTCGGCTGCCTCCTCGAGACACAGATGATTGCCCGGGGATTGGGGACACCCAAGAACATCAAAAAGGCATTGGCATCGGCCACGGGGCTCTGCGACAAAAAATATGCAAGCGCCTGCCACATCGCCTCCGTGGTGACCTTCTTCGAGAAGAAAGACAAACTGAGCAACGAGCAGATGGCGGCGCTGGCTCAAAAGGGCTGTGATCTGGGGCTGGCCCGCAGCTGCCTGGTGCTTGGCAACCTCAAGGAAAAAATCAAGGGTGTTGCTGCCTCTCTGGCCCCCCTGGAGCGGGCGTGTAACATGGGCTCACTGACGGCCTGCCTCGAAACGGGAAGGGCCTATGAGTCCCCCAAACTGGGTGAGAGAAACTCCGCCAAATCCAAACAATTCTACGAGCGCTCCTGCAATGGCGGGGACATGATGGGCTGCGGGGCACTCATGGAACTGATAGTAAAAGAGGAGCTGCGGGATCTGGAGGAGAAGGAGAAGGGGTTCCAGCGACTGTTGCCCCTGTGTGCCATGAAGATGGTGGGAATGTGTGGATACCTGGCATATGTGCTGCACAAAGGGTGGGGCGTGGAAGCTGACCCCGCGGCAGCCGAGAAGCTCGCCAGGACCCGTTGTCAATGCGGGGCCGGGGGCGCCTGCTGGGCTGCCGGAAAACTCACGGCGGTCTCCTATTTCAACAGAAGACTCGTGGGGAGAGTTCGTTACAGAGCCCGTGGGAATTTCAAAAGGAGCCTGGAGTATTACCGCAAGGGTTGCAGCGCCGGGCACGGAGGCGCCTGCGCCGAGTTCGCCCTGGCCCTGTCGAAAAAAGCCCTCCCCTCCCGACACCGACAAAAGTACATGGACAAAAACGTCAAGAAGAACCTGAAAAAGGCCGCGACCATCGGCTGCGATCAAGGATGGAACAACGCCTGCCTCGTAAAAAAACAATTCGACTAATCACTGCCCGAACCCACAAGAATGAAAGGAAATGATTTATGAAGATGGTAATTGCCACATCAATTTTGGCGAGCCTCATGCTGTTGCCCGGCTGCTCCAAAGAGAGCACCTCCTCTACCCCCGCTCCGACTCTTCCCGAGACTACTCCGCCATCGCGTTCCCAGGCCACGCAACCACCGGCAACGAAAGGGAAACCACAACCAACTCAGGACATACTGAGTTTTTTGGCCCGCTTCGAGCAGGCCGTGGGAGCAAAGCAGGTGAAAACCATCCTGGCCCTCACGGACGCAGAGTACCGAAAAAATCAGCATGACAGCCTGCTCAAGGGGAACACTGTCCAGTTTATCGATGGGCTCTTTTGCGGAAATCTGGCCCAAGCCAAGGGGTTTGCCTGTATCACCCTTGCTCAGATAAAAACCATGGAGCGGCTCCATGTGAGCAAGTCCACCCAGGGTTTTGAGGTGGAATACAAGGTCTCCTCAGCCACAAAAGCCATCATCTGCACCTGGGTAGTAAAAATCCGATCCTCGGGCAGCCTCAAAACCCTTGGACTGGAAGGCGCCTCGGGATGACCCATTGCAGGATAACAATTACTATAGACAGACCTAATCCAATAGACTATAATTTGACACTAATATTATCCGGCGATGTCTGTGATGCGTTTATAATTCTCCCTTAACCCCTCGCATCCACTCCGCCTAACTCGAAAGAAGGTACTATTATGTTTAGAAATCACTTATTTTTGCTTATGATGCTGGGCGCTGCAATGCTGTTTGTCAGTTGCGACGATGATGACACAAACTCAACCGTCTGCGACAATGTGACCTGCAGTGACCACGGCCAGTGCGTGGAAGTCGGCGGGGAAGCAACCTGCGATTGTGATACGGGCTATCATGCGGACGCGCTCACCTGTGTTGAAGACACGGGCAACACCGCGCCGGAGTTCACCTCCACACCGGATGCCACCGCCACAGAAAACGTGGCCTACGTCTACAACATCACCTGCACCGACGCAGAGGGTGACACACTCACCCTCGCAATCGACACAACCGACACCTGCGACGGGACGCTCACCGACAACGCTGACGGCACCGGCAGCTACACCTTCACAACCGCAGACGCCACCGCCACCCCCAGCTGCACCCTGGCCATCACCTGCGGCGACGGCACCGAAGAAGCCCTCCAGTCCGCCACCATCACCGTCGAAGCAGGCGGCCCTATGTGTGACGAATCCCTGGATTTTGTGGGACAGTTCGATGGCAGCACCGACGCCACCTCCATCAACGGCGGAACCATCGCCGACGCTCCCTGGGACTCCTCCTACGACGCAGGGATAGCTGACCTGATGACGTACATCGATGCCAGCAGCGGCGACGCCACTACAGTAAGCGTTGCCCTCAGTGGCGTTACTGTCATCGCGACCTATGAAGCCGACTTCCAGACACGCATGTACGTAGCCGACGGTAACGGCGCCATTAAAATGTTCCTCACCGACGACGCCACCCAGATCCCCTCCTTCGTCCCCAAAACCGGGATGACGCTCTCCGTCACCGTAACCGAAGTGAGCGATTACTTCGGCACTCCCCAGATCCTCGCCGTGGACGGCGACACCTGGACCGTTGACGCCACCGGCACCGACGTCCCCGTTATCGAGCACACCGGTGGACCCGCAGTGAGCGCAAACGAAGTCAATCAGATAGTCCGCGTCACGGGAACCCTGACCTCCGCAGGGACCGATTGCGGTGGCGGCGCCTTCTGTTACGATCTGGACTACGGTGCAGGTTCGACCATTGTCTTCCGCACTTGGACCTCGACCCACAGCGAAGGAACCTGCATCACTTTCGTAGGCCCCGTAACCCTCTATAACGGCGCTCCCCAGCTCACCACCTACGGTGAGTGGTCGACCATGTGGTGGTAGCCATCTCTCCCCTGGGCTAACAGCCCAGGGACCCCGCTCCCCAGCTGAGACCCACCACTTCTCCCCCTCATCACTCCCCATCTTAATGGCTGTTGGCGCATGTTTTTTACGAGGGGTCTGAGCTTCGCGATCTCAGGTTCGTCGAGAAATTCCATGAACACATCCTCCCGGAGCCCCACGGGCACCTCCTCTATTGTAGATGATTGTTCATGAAATAATGCCATTTTTCCACATGCGCAGTGAGGGCATCGGGGTCTTTGTTGAACTTTGGCATCTCGATAAAGACGTATGTGAGCTTGTCATACATGATTCGCCCCGTCTTGATGACTCCACACGTCGAAGACTCGATCGCCCTGTGAGGGGTGGCCAGCCTTATTGTTTTCTTCCCTATTCGTGCTACAAATCTCCCATCGGGTTTTTTACTCATTATCCATGGAGAGGCCCCAATGAAAAAACTCTGTGCGCTCATTTCACTCCTGTCCCTGCTTGTCGTCGCGGTTTCCTGTGACGATGACGCAACCAACACAACTGAATGCGAGACCGGTGAGACCCGAAACGGCACCGTCATGTGCGGCCTCAACAACGAGGGCGTCCTCCTCCAGTCCTGCCAGGACGGCGCCTTCGTCGACACCACCATCTGCACCGGCACCGATATCTGCACCAACGACGCCACTCAGGTGGGTGAGACGCCCTGCAACGAGACGGGCTTTTACATCCAGCTCTGCGGCCAGGGTGCCTGGGCCGACACAACTGACTGCACCGTGACCATCACTGGGTGCACACCCGACGCTACCCAGGTGGGCACCACCGTCTGCGGCCTCAACGACGAAGGCTTCATCGTGCAGGTGTGCAGCGGCACCGGCGTCTGGCAAGACTCCTGGGAGTGCACCGGCACCGATGAATGCATCAACGGCGCGCGGCAGGAGGGGACCACCCCCTGTAACGACACCGGCGTCATCTATCAGGACTGCTCGGCGGGCACATGGGTTGACTCCG
>JAHJLU010000279.1 GCA_018821745.1 Myxococcota bacterium
AGCAGGTTGAAGCGCAGCGCTTCTCCCACACTGGCGCGGACCGCGGGGTCGTCGAGGTCGAACACCTCATCGGCCAGGGGATCCGAAAAGATGCTGAGGTCGAGGCGCATGATGCGATCGGAGTAAAGCAGCCAGGCCACGGGCTCCACAGCGTCGGCCGCCAGGATGGGGTTCCCGTGAAACAGTGAGTTGGAATAGAGGACATCGAGACGGCCCGCTTCTGGGTCAACGATCATGAAAGCCCGGCCCGTGGCCAGCCAGATCTTCCCTGAGGCCGTGTCGAGGCGGGCGGGAGTGGCGGGGTTGTGGTCCATGGTCACGATGGGGTTGGTCAGGCCGTGGATCAACGTGGTGATCAGTGGCAGCACGAGGGAGACCGTCTGATTTTCCTCCAGCGTGAACTCCGTGGAGTCCACACCATAGGCGACGTTGGCGAACTCCGGCTGGTTGACCCTCAGCGAGTATCGCCCCGGAGGCAGCAGATCAAACACGAAGGAGCCATCGGGGCTGGCGTCCACGGTCTGGAGGACGGGCCAGATATCGGGTAGGCCGTCCTCCGCCGACAGCAGCTCCACGGAGACGTCGCTCAGGGAGATGGGCGGAGGGAGGAGACCGGGCATCTCGGGGAGCTGCTTGTTGATGAGCCCCCCTGCCGCCAGCCGTCCCTCAATGCGACAAGTGTCCCCGGTGCTGTTTGTATTGTTAATATTATTTATATTGTTGAGATTATTGGCGTTATTCATATTGATATTATTGGTGTTATTGATGTTGTTATCATTTGGTCTCGGGTCGTCGTCGCAGGCGCTGAACAGCGTGATTCCCCAGAGGCCCGCGAGCAGAAACGAAGGGAAGAGAAAACAAGACGCACCGGAGGCGCCCTTCGTGGAGAAATGATGAGCCATGGTGTACTCCTTGTGTAAAATTAGCCAGCCAGGTAAATTATAGGTGGGAAAATCCCGTTTGCCAGGAAATAAACGCGTGTTTCATCCAACAGCGGAGCGGTCATCAATCGGGACATTTCACACGGAGGCGCCACTCGTTCATACCTGATTCTGGTTTCTTCGTTCCCCTGCAGGTCAGCGGATTCTTTGGATCAGAGGGGAGTGACGGGGGCGGGTTCGAGGCGGTCTGTGGTGGTGCCGTCGCCCAATTGGCCGCTGGAGTTGAGGCCCCAGCAATAGGCCGCCCCTGAGCCCGTGATCCCGCAGGAGTGGCTCTGGCCGCCGGTGATTGCGGTGAAGGTGAGCCCCCCGAGGGTCTTCGTGGGGCTGTGCTGATCGGTGGTGGTGCCGTCTCCAAGCTGCCCGCTGCCGTTGGCGCCCCAATAATAGGTCGCGTCGTCATCACCCACGGCGCCGGTGTGGGAGAATCCCGTGGTCAGGTCAACGAAGGTCACGCCAAAGGGTGCAGTCGCCACTACAGGGGAATTGGAGTCGGTGGTGCTGTCGTTGCCCAATTGCCCGCCGGAGTTATTGCCCATGCACACCACATCTCCATTGGATAATCTGATGGCGCAGGTGTGGGACCACCCTGCGGATACTTGAGTAAATGACATTGCAATATTATTAACCGGCGTCAAATAGTCCATGTTGAGGTCGGCCCCGAGCTGGCCATGCTGGTTGCTGCCCCAGCAAAGAAGGTTATAACCGGCTAAAACACAGGTATGGAGGCCCCCGGCGGTGATAGCATCGAAGGAGTTCGTGCCGAAGACCGGTCCCGGCGAGTGGTGGTCCTCTGTGGTGTTGTCGCCGAGTTGCCCGCTGCCGTTGGATCCCCAGCAGTAGGCGGCGCCACCCGCGATAAGGCCACAGGTGAATTCGCTGCCCGCAGAGAGCGCCACGAAGTTGAGACCACCCGCGACCGCGAGGGGCGCATGGCTCTCGGTGGTGGTTCCATCACCCAGCTGCCCGTGGGTGTTGTCGCCCCAGCAGTAGGCGGCACCACCGCTCGTGAACCCGCAGGTGTGGTTCATCCCCGCCGTGATGGCGGCAAAAAGGGTCCCCCCCATAACCTCCACGGGAACACTGCTCGCGGTGGTACTTCCGTTTCCCAGCTGACCGTATGAGTTATCACCCCAGCACCAGACGCTGCCGGCATTTGTGAGGGCGCAGGTGTGGGCACCACCGGCGGCAATAGCGGTAAAATGCAGGCACCCTGAATAGTCCCAGTCACAGTCA
>JAHJLU010000021.1 GCA_018821745.1 Myxococcota bacterium
CAGGCATCCCCCATTCACTAACTTTTTTGCCCGGGAGCTTTACTCTGCCAGGTTCTTCCTGACATAATAATCTACTGTTTCCACTATCATTTCGTCAGTATATCCCATATTTAGGAGGCGCTTGCGCACTGCTTCGAGTTGACCCGATACCTCCTCGGAAGATTCGCGCTCCGTTGAGAGGTACACCAGCAGCCCCTCTAAAATATTCTTCAATTGATGACTGCGCTCCGAGAGCATTTTTTCTGTGAGGGTCTCCAGTTCCCGGGAGAAGATAACAGGCAATTGGACGTTCTCCTCGGGAAAATCTATCTTGTATGCGCCTATCCTGGAGATACAGGAAGAGCGATATTCGTAGGGGTCCTCGGTGATTCCCAGTTCATTCTCGAAGGATTTCATGGCTGATTCCGAAGGGTCCATATAGGCGCCGGTCATCTCGTCTTTAATCTTCTCACCCTTGATGTAGTGAATAATGGTAGTGATATAGCGCTCCAGCCTCTCGTTGGTCGCGCCCACATCCACCAGCTCCGCCGCAGCCCACAAATCCCTGGCCACCTGGCTCTCCCAATGGCTCAGCGCGAAAGCGACGATGGCCTTGTAGTCATGATATCCACCCTCTTGTGCTGGATAGTTCAGAAATTCATGGGTTGACTTATCCTTGCCCAGTCGCTCCATCTCCTTGAACACATTCACCGCGCTCAGCCACGGCGTGTCATATCTGGTCGCCGCTCTGAGCAAAAGAGATCGTACCAGTCGTGGAGAAGCGCCGATTCCGCCTTCATATACCACGGCCGAGAGCCGCTGAAACGCGAGGTCGGGTAAAATCGAACGTATCCGCTGCTCGATTTTTGTAGGATATTTTCGCGGGAGGAGGCCCCTGTCGTAAAGGATTGCCTTCTCATAAACATTCAGTTCCGAGATAATATCCATGATCTCAGTATCATCAACTACGGGCTTGACCAAACGGGTCATCACAGCCCACAGGCCTACCGCCTCAAGAATATGGGGGGAAATCTTCTTGATAAAGTGCTCGTTCTCCAGGGCCTGACGCTGGATCTCCTGTTCCAGTTCGAAGGAGAGCAGATAGGGCATGGAGACAAACTCGGTGCGACCTTCAAAAGAAGCAAACTCCGATGTCTCGGTAAAGGCCATGAGATGGCGATCATTGACAGAGCCCGTGAAACAGAGGTTGAACTGAAGGATAACGGCGTCAAGATTGAGATATCCCTCCTCGAGGGTGTTGATAAGATATTTAAAACCTTCCACGGGTTTTTTAAAGAGATCGGCAAACTCGATGAGCCCGGCATTGGCGTCCACCAAATCGCCGCCATATCTGTACAGCTCAAGATTCTGCAGAGAGGGGGGCAACGAGGAGAGGGATTTGTCGGCAGTAATCTGCCTGATAGTAGCATCAGCTGCCATTTTGGGCTCCACAGTCACAAGCCCTCGTCGATATCGGCGGGAGAGGGAGTAGCGCTCCACCTGGATATACCGGTAGACATCCATCAGGCCCGGGCTTGATAAAAGGAGCGCATCACAGATCTGGCGATTTCGCGGGTGCAGGTTTCCGCATTCAATCCAGTGGGGAATCGTAAAATCGGGATCATCGGATTCCGAGACCCACTGGGAGATGATTTCCCGCCGAATGTCTGCGGGAATGAGCAAAATGGGGAGATCCCGGAACTCATCGGGCAGCAGTGCGTCAATATGGTGGCTGTCGAGAAGAGCATAGCTTTCAGATGTTACTGGCTTCTCACCGCTTTTTGCGCCGAAGCCGATCCCCTTGTTTTCATAGGTTCCCGAGGGAAAAATCCAGTTGAACCGGTAGCGCGCGCCCTCCTCCAGGTCACTGTATGCTTCCAGTCCACGCATCAGGGTACGGAAAAAGGTCGATTTGGCGCTCCCGTTTGGCCCATGGAGCAAAAACAGCCGGGGACTGCGCCCCATACTGAGCTGGGATTCCAGCCAGCCGTAAAAATCGTTCTGTGCCCCCTCCTGACCCACCAGCCGGTCTCGGCCCTGGTCGAAGGGAGCGTCGAAGAGCGCAAACCGGCGCACCTGGACTCCATGGCGCATGACCTTGTAGCTGCCAAAATAATCTATGCAATCGCGGACATACGTCAGAGAGTCCCGGAGCATTCGGCGGGGGTTCAACCGTACCCTCTCCAGATAATCATCAAAGGTAAGGACCTTGGTCACTTTTGTTGCCTTCAGTTTTTCACTGAGGAGGAAGGAGCTGTGTGAAGTCATGGTACACCTTCTTGTGCCCTGGCCATTGATCAGCCGAGGGCATAGGTTTTATAGACATCATGGATAATATCTGCCGCCGCTGACAGGTGCTCTGTGGTCTGCAGATAATTCAAACTTATCCTGATATGCCCTTTTTTTCCATCAACTTTCATGGCATCAAGGACGCGGGATTTCTTTTTCCCCTGCCCCGAGCAGGCCGATCCCATGGAGACCATAACGCCTCTGGACTCCAGGGCACGTGCCAGCGCATCGCCCCGGATCCCGGAGAAACCAGCGTTGGCAATCCAATAGGCCCCCTCGTCCCGAACCCCTGATATTTCCACCGACGGAATTTCCCGGAGCCGATCCCAGAACATGTTGCAGCGCTTATTAAAATCATCTCCACGGTTGGCCATGCTCTCCTCAAGGCCCGCCACCATGGATCCGATAATGGGCAACGGGGTCGTCCCGGAGCGCCGCCCCTCTTCCTGTCCGCCGCCTTCCAACAGAGGCAGGAATTGAAATTCAGGGGGCGCCAACAGCATCCCAACTCCCTTGGGACCATGAAACTTGTGACTGGAGAGTGTTATGAAATCAATATCTTTTGTATCAACTGGCCACGTATGGGGAGAGACCGCCTGGGCCGCATCCGTATGGAACAGGGTCCCTGGCTGCCACTCTTTCACCAGTCGCGCCACCCCACAGATGGATCGCCCGGCTCCCGTTTCATTGTTGGCCGCCATGACTGAGACCAGATCCGCCGGTTCCCGCAGCAGCTCTCCAAGGTGCTCCAGGTCGATAAGGCCATCCTTTCCTACGCGGATTGTATCCACAGTGACACCGGCCTGCTGCAGGCGCATGGATGGCATATAGATGGAGCCGTGCTCCGTGCTCCCGATGATAATGCGCTGGTATGGGCGGGCTTTAAGCAGCAGGTTGTTGGACTCTGTCGCGCAGGAAGTAAAGATCACACCACCGGGATCCCATCCCAGGATCCTGGCTGCCCGCTCTCGAAAAACCTCTACCATCCCCCTGGCCTCCCGGCCCGCGCTGTGACCGGAGGAGGGGTTGGCGTAGTGTTCATCGTGGAGCGCGAAGAGTGTATCCCGCGCCTTTGGGCACAGGGGCGTCGAGGCTGCATTGTCCAGGTAGTAAAGTTGATTCATTTTTTCCCTTTTCGCCGGCGGCCGCTCCGACTGCGTGCCCCTCCCAGGCGTTTTTTCGCAGGTGTCGCAACAGACGCCTCTGATTTCTCTGTGTCACGGGACTCAGCCCCGCCCTTTCGGGCAGCTCGACGCTCAGCCCTTCGACCCCGGTACGCCTTATACCATTCGCTCACCCGACCGGGAGTGGGCCGGATGACCCGACCGGCGAAGAAGGCTGCCGCCAATATTGCCAGCCACACCAGCACATTGCCAAATCGCACATAAAAAGTCTTTTCTCCACTCATAACAGGAACTTTGGAATACACCAGCCAGCTGTAGGGCCATTTTTCCATACGCCACAAGCCCTCCCCCACCTTCTTGAATGTCATGTCCTTCATGTCCTGCTGGAACTCGTGAAAACCCCGATGCGGGGTCGGGTCATCGGGGGGATCACCCGACGGAGCGAAAATCCCGAGACTGCCGTCCGGGGAGATGAACGCGCTCACGCCGATGTTCACATTTCTCACCATTGGGAGGCGCGTCTCCACGGAGCGGAACACTGCGAGCGCGAGATGCTGGTAAGGCTCCTGAGTCGCTCCAAACCACGCATCATTCGTTATATTAAACAAGATATTCGGATTGTTCGCGGCAGATTTCCTGCCAAAATCGGGCAAAATATCTTCGTAGCAGATGAGGGGACCAAACTTTACATCTCTCGTCGCGCTGCCGTCTTCCA
>JAHJLU010000280.1 GCA_018821745.1 Myxococcota bacterium
CAAAAAAGAGCGTGCGGTCTCCCTTGGTATCCAGGGACATCATCTCCCCTACCCGCTCCTTGGCGAGGATGGTGTTGAGCTGCTCAAGGTTGGTGGTCTTCCCCGAGAGTCCCGGACCATAATAGACTATTTTAATCTGAAGCGTTTTTGTGCTGGTGCTGATAAGGGGCATGCTTCTCCTTGGATGAGGTGTTTTTCAGTATGCTGGACCACCAAAGACTAATAAAACAATACTAAAATCCGAAGAAATTCATTTGTTTATCAAACTCTTCCAGATACATATTGGAATGCTCGCCATAACTGGCGATAATTTTACTGGTCTCCTGGTTGAAAACAAATGAGGAGTGCTCTCCATACACTTTATTGAAAACAATGATTTTCTCTTCATTGTCTCCTTCGATCATTTTTAGCCAGGCGTGTTTTTGATTGCTCTTGAGCGTCAGATCACAAGCACAGTGTGGACACAAAAAATCAATCATCGCGCCCTTCCTGAGGACCACGCCTTCTGAAAACACGGCACCGTAAATTCCCGGCTGCGCGGGGATTTCAATATCGAAATGCACAGAGAACAGTGGTGCCTCAAGTCTTCCCTTCAATCTCACAATAATGTTATCATCCCCGGAAACCCTGGCGGAACAACGCGGACAGTAGTAACCTTTTTTCTGCATGGAACACTCCTTGGTGTCGTGATGACCTGTCATCGAAGACAATAAAACATTCCCGTGGCAGTACCAACATAAATATATCCATCTTCCACAACCGGAGAAGAAATTATTCGGCCGTCAAGCCGCTTGGCAGAGAGGATGCTGCCCGTTTGGGCGTCGAGGACATACAGGTGTGAATCATAGGATCCAAAGAGCACTTTCCCGTCCACCACGGCCGGTGAGCTCCACACACCCCGGCTGAGCTGTTTTTTCCAGATGAGGCTCCCTTTTTTTGCATCAAGACAGTAAAAGCTGTTCCCGAAATCACCGATGTACAGTCGATCAGCAACCACGGCCGGCGTACTCCAGAACCCCACAGCACCAGGGCCGCCGAAATGCCAGATCTTTTTTCCTGTCCTGGCATCAAAGGCGAATACATAGGGACTCTTTTCCTCGGCAGCGACAAACACCATACCCCCTGACACCACCGGCGAAGTGTCCGTATCATCTCCCGTGGAAGCTTTCCAGAGGATCCCTCCATCACTCTGGCGAAGACAGAAAAGCTCTCCGAGATAATTGGCCACATAAACACGCCCCTCCCACACAGCGGGAGATCCTTCCACACCATTGGAGCCAGCCTTCCCACCAAGCCCCCCGAGGAAGGTCCTCCACACCAGCCGCCCTGTGTCGGGACGAAAACAGTGCATCCACCCGCTCTCTCCCCCAATGAACATACAGTTATCGGCGATGGTGGGGGAAGAGTCACAGTCCTTCCCCGTGTCATAGGACCACAGGAGACTCCCGTCTCCCGCGTTGATGCAGTAAATGTGGTTATCCACATTTCCGATAAAGATTCTCCCTGCAAAATACGCGGCGGACGATTTGAACATCTCACGGGCAGTAAAAACCCACTGTTTTTTCCCCGTCATTCGATCAAAGCAGTAAAGCCGCCGATCCAGGGATCCAATATAGCAGGAAGATTTGTGTATCACCGCTGTCCCGGTCCACCCTGTCCCGGTCCACATCTTTCCCGATGTCCTGGAAGTGAACCCTCCCATCTCGTATTTCCAAATAATTTTCGGAGTATCTGATACTTTACCGGAGCCATAATAAGTATGGGTCGCATTTCCGCGGAACATTCCCACAGTGCCACAAGTGCTGGAGGCGTATCCGGAGAGTGGCACCGCCGCCCCCGAAATACATAAGCCTTTTAAGAGATTTCGACGTGTGCTGTTCATAGTTTTGTCCAGAAAGCAATTCCATGTTGCCCTGTAGTTGATCCTTTACTATAGTCGAACTTCCAATGGCACAAAATTTCTGCCCCC
This sequence comes from Myxococcota bacterium, assembly GCA_018821745.1. Taxonomy (GTDB): domain Bacteria; phylum Myxococcota_A; class Polyangia; order HGW-17; family HGW-17; genus SZUA-580. The sequence continues at coordinate 1,970 of JAHJLU010000280.1, forward strand.
TTTCGGGTCAATCATCTGTGTGAAGGTTGAACATGCCGCGACTGTCCAAGGGACTTCAAATCGGAAAATCATTTAAAATATTCGCCTTTGAAAAAAATACCCAATGGGGCGAACGCTACCGTGCTGTCCACCTGCCATCCAATCGGCTGGCGACAGTCCACCTGCTCAACACCCTGTCTGATCTCTCCCCAAAGGGAGCAGCCCGGGTTGTTTCGGTGGCTAACGACATGAAGGGTGTAATCCACAAAAACATCGTGGAGTCCTTTGGCGGCGGGTATCTTGACCCGGAAAAAAAGGCCCCCTATGTGGCAGAGGCGTATGTTGATGGGGAGACCATCCGGGAATATATCTCGAGAAAATATCCCCTGGGAGCCCCCATCACCAGCTCCCGCCTGATTTTATTCCATCTGGGAAAATTGCTCGAAGACATCGAAGGAACCTTCCATCACGGTGCCATCCATGCCTCCAACATCACCATCTCCGATGTGGGAAGAGTGTTTGTGAGTGAGTTTGGACTGCTGGAGGCGGCCCACGCACATATTCCATTGGAATCCCTTCTGCCCGCCGCCGAGCTTCCCTTTCTGGCTCCCGAAATTAAGACGACGAGAACCGGTTCTATCACCGCGGATCTATTCTCTCTGGGGATACTCGCCAACTACCTGCTCTCGGGCAAGCTCCCCATTGAAGAGGGGGTCCCCCAACTGAAGCCCGAAATCCACAAACTGGTCGTGGAGGCGATCACTGCGGCCATCGCTCCCGATCCCGCCGACAGACCTGCCACGGTGGCCGAGTTCAATTGGCCCATCGAAGAGAACCTCAAGGAGCGCAAGCGCAGCTCAAACGCCGTGATAATGGTGGATCTTCTGGAGACCTTTCAAGAGGATGATGAAGAAGAAAAAAAATTCATGGTCCAGAAAGGGCGGCTTGATTACGGGCCCTACAGCGCCCGGGAGATCCGTGAGAAAGCCATCGACGAAGTGATTGCCCCGGATCATATCATTGTGAATATTGATTCCGGGTTCCGCAAAAAGCTGGAGTCCCACCCCGACTTCATCGACTTTATGTCCGAGTTCATCAGGCGCATGGAGCTTAAACGCCGTGAAGAAGCCGAGGCGGTTGTTGAAATCAAAGAAAAACAGCAATCGCGTACGTTCAAGCTCGCCATCGCTTTGGGGATTGTAGGAGTCATCGCCCTGGCAGCCACCATCATGCTCTACAAAACAGTCGTAGACACGGGAAAAAGCCGTCGCAAAAATAACCTCGTATCTGAAAACGACGAGCTTGAAGTCGCCACCATGGGCAAATCTCAAAAAGCCACCATGAAAAAACACAGGCGGCGACGCTCCCGCAGGCGCTCCAGAAGCATGGGTTCCTCAGGGTCCAATGGCGGATCAGGGGGCTCCGGAGAGGAGATCAAGGTCTACGCCCTCGATAACCTCCAGCTCACAAGAACCCAGATCAACTCCATCGTCGACGGGAGCATCATCAGCCAGATCGCCCGCTCATGTATCCCATCAAAGGGGCGAATTTACATCGGCTATCAGATCAATGGGCGCCGGGGCCGGGTGGCATACGCCAGCGCCAAACTCGACGGCAAATCCAACAAAAAAATCAGCCGCTGCGCCTACGGCATCCTCAAACGCCTGCAATTCCCCAAGCTCAATACTGATATCAGTGGGTTTGGCGGTATTTCTTTTTAACCCAGGGAGACTTCTCGCACCTATCGGGCCCATGGCCCCTTCAAGGAGAACGAATGACTGTCAGGAATCCAAGTTACGATTACGGTACCCAAGATTTTCCGCTTCAATATGTCACCATCGGAGAAATGCTCGAGGCCACAGCCCAAAAATTCCCCGACAACGAAGCCATCGTTTCCATTCATGAAAACAAACGACTCACCTATCGGGAGTTTGATCGTATCGTATCGGACCTTGCCAAAGGGCTCTTGAAGATCGGGATAAAGCGCGGCGACCGTGTGGGTGTATGGGGACTCAATAGATGGGAGTGGACCGCAGCACAGTTCGCCACGGCAAAGATCGGAGCAGTTCAGGTCAACATCAACCCAGCCTACAGGACCCATGAGTTGAAATATGCACTCAATCAGTCCGAAACCCAGAGCATCATCCTGATGCACTCATTCAAGCAGTCAAAATACAAAGACATGCTGCTGGAAGTGTGCCCCGAGCTTGCCGACGCCAAGCCCGGAGAGTTGAACGCGGCAGAGCTTCCTCACTTGAAGAACGTCATCCTCATGGACGGCGAAGGCATTGACACCCCCACGGGTATGTTCTCCCTCTCCGGCCTCATAAATCTTGGCAATGAAGTGCCCGACGAAGAACTGAAGTCCATCATGG
>JAHJLU010000281.1 GCA_018821745.1 Myxococcota bacterium
GCAACCTGACCCGGGGAGAATTGGCAGGAATTAAGATTGAGCCATGGCACCCCGTTCGACCCCGTGATAAGCTCTTCATCACCGTGCCTTCGGGCAATAAGGGAGACCTTCATGGAAAACCGTGATCTGCTGTTGTTCTCACCGAAAACCCCCATTCATATTGCGGGGCCCTGCTCCGTGGAGTCTGCGGAGCAGATCGAGGAGACGGCGGCGTTTCTCAGTAAATTCGGGGTGCCAGTGCTCCGTGGTGGTACCTTCAAGGCACGCACCTTCAGTTCCTCATTTCAGGGGCTTGGGGAAGAGGGGATTCTCATGCTCGCCCGGGCGGCTCACCACAACGGCATGGCCTGCGTCACCGAGGTCATGAACGAAGATCAACTGGCTTTCGCCCTTCCCCATGTCGATATGGTGCAGGTGGGTGCGCGCTCCATGTTCAATTATCCCCTGCTGACCGCCATCGGGAAGGCGGGGATTCCCGTGATTCTCAAGCGGGGCATGGGAGCCACCATCGACGAGTGGCTTGCGGCGTCGGAGTACATCGCCACGGAGGGGAACCCAAATATTATCCTCTGCGAGCGTGGTATACGCTCCTTTGAGACGGCCACGCGCTTCACCCTGGATGTGGCGGCCATCCCCATTGCGCGGCGACGATCGGTGTTTCCCGTAATAGTTGATCCTTCCCACGCCGCGGGGGAGAGCTCTCTGGTCTTTCCCCTGGCGCGGGCAGCCATGGCCGCGGGCGCCAGCGGTATCATGGTCGAAGTCCATCCCGACCCGCTGCTGGCCCTCTCCGATGGAAAACAGTCCCTGGATTTTCAGTCCTTCGAGCTCCTCCATCGGGAGTTGACCGCCGTGTGCAACGCACTGGAGAGTTTGAAATGACCTGCGAACGGACCATCTCCTTTGGCCACTCCCGACAGGTGCTGGTGAAATCCTCCCGGGACCCCATCGGCGATGCCTTCTCCCACGCTGCACCCTACTCTCAGATCTTCATTATTTCCGACACCCGTGTGGCGGATCTCCACGGTCCAACCCTCCTGGACCCCTTCGTGAACAACGGGCGCAAGGCTCAGTTGATCACCTTTTCCCCTGGGGAGCAGTCCAAGACACTGCACACTCTCACCCGCATCACGGGAGAGCTTTTGGACCACGGGGTTGGCAAAGACGATGTGATCATCGGCTTCGGGGGTGGTGTGACCACCGATTTGGCGGGTTTTGCCGCCTCCCTGATCAAGCGGGGAATCCCCTGGCTGGCTATCCCCACTACCTTCCTCGGGGCCGTGGATGCGGCCATCGGAGGCAAGACCGGCGTCAACACCGCCCACGGAAAAAATCTGCTGGGGACCTTTTTTCCTCCCTTCGCAACAATTATCTCCACGGTCTTCTTCTCCACCCTCGGGGCTGAGGATCTTAAAAACGGCTGGGTAGAGTGTGTGAAGGCTGCTCTCATCGGCAACGGGGAACTCTTTTGTGCCATTGAGGAGCACCACCGCAGGACACCCTGCCTGGAAGATTCCCTGGCGGTTCCCCACCAGATTTTGTGGGATGGTGCGCGGGTAAAGATGGACCTGATCCGGTCCGATCCCATGGAGCTGGGGGTGCGATCACATCTCAACCTGGGACACACTGTGGGGCACGCCGTGGAGATGGCCTCGGGAGGGGAACTCTCCCATGGGCAGGCCGTCGCCATGGGGATGGTGAAAGAGTGTACCATGGCTGCCAGTATGGGTCTCCTGGAGCTTTCCGTGGTGGAGCGTGTGAAAATACTTCTCTCCCAAATTGGTCTCCACACTGAACTAACCCTGCCTGTTGAAGCGTGTATGGACTTTATGACCCAGGATAAAAAAAACCGGGGTGGCAAAGTTGGCTTCTCCATGCCCAGGGGGCTGGGTGTCATGGGTGACACGGTGTTCCTGACCCCTCAGGAGATAGTGAAATGGTGGACGTAAACACAATAGGGACCATCGTCACCGGTAACGAGACATCCCTTGTCAATCTGACACAGCGGTTTTCACGCCACAGCGGTTTTCACGAGCTCCGCGCCGATCTGCTCACGGAGCGGGAAAATTCCCTCTGGGAGTTTATTGCCGCACATGGCGACTCCCTGCTCTTTACCCTGCGCAGCGCCGATGAGGGGGGCGGTTTTGACGGCTCCTCCCTGGAGAAGATGGCCCTCCTGGTGAGAGCGCTTCGGGCCGGGGCGGCGATGGTTGATGTGGAGCTCTCTTTTTTGCAGGTCCTCCCCCACGATGAGAAGGATGCCTTCCTGGCACAATACGGCCACCGTGTGATGGTCTCCAGGCATCTTATGGAGTGGGACCTTCCTGCTTTGGAGGCTACAGTTCAAGGGTTAGCCGCTGTGAAGTGCCAGGGGGCAAAGCTGGCGCTCTTTATCGCCGATGCGGCGGAGCTTGTTCACCTGTCGGCTATTTCACTGCCTCACCCTTTGAAAATTGTTGTGGGGATGGGTTTTGCGGGACTCATAACCCGGCTGCGCCCCTCGCTTTTCGGGAGTGATGTCACCTTCGCTCCCCTCGATGAGAAGGGTGCGACCCTGGCATTTCAGCCCACCCTCTCCCAGTTGGCCGCCTATGGACGGTATCAAGAAAATCCATGGCTGTTGGCTCTGGCCGGGGGTGCCCAGATCAGACACTCTCCGGGTCTCTGTGTGTATAACGCCCTCTACGAAAGCCGAAAGATGCCATGGCAATATGGCCTGCTCCCCACGGCAAGGGCCTCGCAACTGCCCGTCCTGCTTCGCTCCCTTGGTATCAAAGGGATCAGCGTAACCATGCCCCTGAAGGCCGCTGTAGCAGAGATTGTGGAGGCAGCCGATGAGTGGGTGGAAAAGACCGGCGTGTGTAACACAGTGCTGGTTAAGGGCGACTCGCTCATGGGCTATAACACCGACGCCCGTGCTTTTTCCCAACTGGCCGCTCCCGGACAGGGAGAGACGGCCCTTATTCTGGGATCGGGGAGTACGGCGGGGAGCGCATTTTATGCCCTTGGAGCGCTTGGCTACCGGTGCCGGGTAGCGGGACGGACTCCTCCCCTCCACGGGGCCATGAAAGAGGCATATATTCCCTGGAATCAGCGCACCGAGGTTACCCACCAGGTCCTTGTCAACACAACCCCCTTCTCTTTAGACGGCCCGGAATCCGTCTGGCCCTGGCCCGTGAGCGCCCACACCATCTTTGATCTGGCTCTGGTGGGCGGTGACCCCTTCCCCGCTGAAAACCGCCCTGGTCAGAGGCGAATCGGCGGGTTTGAGTTCTGGTGTCACCAGGGGGCGCTCCAGATGACCCTCCTCACCGGCGCTGCGGTCACTCCCGCGGAGCTCCTGGCCCTTGGAAAGCATCCATGACCCGGGTGACAGTCCCCGGTTCCAAATCACACACCCAGCGGGCACTCATCCTGGCCGCCACCGCCGCCTCTCCCTCACGGATCATAAATCCCTCCACGGGAGATGACTCGGTCGTACTGACCAACCTGTTGCGACAGGCGGGGGTCGGCATCACCGAGCGCAAAAGCGCTGGCGAGAAGGTGCTGGAGGTTACTCCTCTCCGGGTTCCGATTCTCGGGCCCGAAGTCTTTTGCGCTGACGGCGCGTCCCAGGCCCGCTTTTTAAGCCCCCTTGCCCACTTCGCCCCCCACGATGTGACCATTACAGGATCGTCCCAGCTCCTGGCAAGGCCCATGGGGGAGCTGCGTCAGGCGCTCACGGCGGCGGGTTTTGAAATCAACTGCACGGGTGCGCCCGATCATCTGCCGCTACGGATTGGTGGAGGCATTACTGCTTCTGAGGTGAGGGTGACCGCGGCCACCTCCTCCCAGCACGTGAGCGCCCTCCTCATGGCGGCGCCGGGCCTTCCCGGCGGGCTGGGGATTACCCTGGAGGGACCCGTGGTCTCCCGTGGATATATCACCATGACCGTCCGCACCATGGAGCGATTCGGGATCACGGTTGCAGGTCGTGAGGGGGGATGGTTTGTACCAGAGTGTGTTTTCCCCGGGACCACCATCACCATCGAACCCGACTGGTCGCTGTGGCCCTTTGTGGTCATCGCCTCCCATTTTTCGGGTCTTCCCTGTGCGGTGCCCCCGGCTGTTCAGGAAGATGCCCGGTTCCTGGAGCACTGGCAGCGGCTGTTGGAAGGAGAAGGCGATATGGAAATTTGCCTCACCCACACCCCCGATCTGCTCCCGCCGCTGGCGGTGGGCGCTGCGCTCCTTGAGCGGCACGTCCGCTTTACGGGAATCGGACATGCGGCATTCAAGGAGAGCGACCGCATCGGTGTGCTGGTTCGGGAGCTTGCAAAGGCCGGGACCCGGGCAACCTTCCACGATGGAGCGCTTGACCTGACCGAACACAACGGAGTCACTGGCCTGTTGACGCTGGATGGAGCGGGAGATCACCGTATGGTCATGGCCCTCTCCCTCTTTGCCCTGCGCCAAAGGGTGCACATCATTGGGAGAGAGGCGGTTAACAAGTCCTGGCCATCCTTCTTTACCGAGATGCCTGGCGCGGGGCTGTCCCTGTGAAGGCCCCGGCGGTTGTCCTCGTGGGAATGCCCGTGAGCGGGAAGTCCACTCTGGGCCTGAAGCTGGCCGCCGCCACGGGGTCTCCCTTTGTTGACCTTGATCTGCGCATCGAGGCGAGCCAGGGGATGTCCATCTCCGGGATATTTGCGCAAAAAGGAGTGGAAGCCTTTCGGCTCCTGGAGAGAGAGGCCCTCGGCGCGGTACTCACCATACCCGGTGTGGTGGTGGCCACGGGGGGCGGCATTGTGGAGAGTGATCTCAAGCAACTCCTTGATGGCCATCGGGTGCTCTACCTGTTCTGCGAGAGAGATGAGGCCATCTCGCGGCTTATGGCCCATCCACGGCCCCTGCAGTCCGGTCCTGTGGAGTTTTCCAGCCTTTCGGATTTTCAGGCGGCTCAAACAGCCCAGTACGATGCCCTGTGGAGCCGCAGGGGCGCTCTCTATGAGGCCCTGGGAGGGACCATGATTCTCACCTCCGGCGTGAGCGTGGAAGCGACTCTGGAGGCCTGTCTGAATAGCCTGTGACCGATTTTTTATCGCTTGCCACTCTCCTGTTGTAATCAGACCCGGAAAAGTTGGTGCCTTTGCAACCAGGAGAGATTTCATTGCGCCATACAGGTACCTCCAGAGCCACTCAACTCGCAAGGGGGAGTCCAGGATTTAACTCCCAAAAACGGTTTCATATAATGGAATATCTATGATACACCCGGCGATGGTATTCAGATAAATCTTTACTCTGCTCTGAGAGGTCAATGATATGAGCCTATTTAAGTTACTGATCATCGTCGTTTTTTTATTGAGCGCCTGTCAAAAGACCACAGCCCGGACCACCACCTCGGGGAAGGAAAATAAAAAAGCCATGGTGGCGGTTCCTCCGAAAACCGCTCCGCTGCTCAATCCCTCTGTTCTCGCAGCCCGGGAGCTGGGGTCCGAGCCCAGCATCTATTTGCTTGGTAACTTTCACAAGATTATCCGCAGTGATCTGGGTATTCGTCTGGTGGACTACTTCCCGCGGCATGAGCGGTATAACAGGCAGTGCCTGCTCACCTATCTGGCCACGGTACAGAACCTGGGTCTCTTCGCTGACAAAGGCCGGATGCTGGGGTTCCTCACGGGTGAACACCTTGAATTGACGAGGCTGTTAAAATGTTTCCCCGATACGGGGATGACTGTAACCAAGTCCGGTGGTGTTGAGACGGTCAAAATACCTGGATTTGCAACATTTTTTGGTATAAACGGAGGGCGGACGCTTGTCCTGAAAACCGGGGAGAATGTCAACTCCTTAAAGAATCCGGCGACTCGGTTCACACGTCTTGATCCGGGCCAGTTCACAAATAAGTTACGGTTCCGAGTTGTTTCCCAAGACCTGCAGTCCACCGTATTGGGAAGCATCCTGTTCCATAAGGAGGTCCGGTGTGATCTGAAATTTCTGACCGGAGGAAGAGAGCCCGCAGCGCTCGCCAACCTGGAGCAGCAGTTGGGTGGATTTATGCAGATGTCACCCACCCTGGCGGATTATCTGAAGGGGCTGAAAATCACAAAAACAAAGGATACTGTTCACCTCACCTTCCATCTTCCCCGCCAAAAATTTGCGCGGGTTCTGCAGCTGGCGGATCTGTTGAAGCTCCGTTCCTGCACCGATCCTAAATCCGCAGAAACCTTTGCGTGCCCGGAAATATCCCAGGAGGAGATGAACCGGGAGGTCGCCCGGAATAATAATCAGAAGAAGGCCATTGCCACGGTTATCAGTATGCTCCCTGCCGTTGGGACTTTTGATACGGTCCTGCAGAGTATCCTCCCGGGGGAAAAAACCTATGCGGCGGACGCGGACCTCTCGCTGATAAAATCCACCAGTCTGATGAAGCAGGTCACCTCCCTCTATTTTAAACAGCAGAACTCCTGTCTGCATCGCCTGATATTTTCCCTGGGGAAGGTGTCTCTTGTCTACCGAAGTGCGGGCTCCCGCCTGTTTATGCTGGGATACGCCAGGGCATTGAAGTCGAAGTTTGAGGCCTGTGTCAGGAGTGAAAAATCCCTGAAGAAATCAGGCCCGGCCTCCTTTACACTTGTTATGGGCAAGTCACGATACGGCATTACTGTTGTCGATGATCACCGGCTGCTCCTGAGCTCCATGCCCGGGCTCAGGGTTTCCCCAAAATCCATCAAGGCGCTGTCGGGCATCACGGTCCCCGATACCCTCTATCGGTTCTCCGCCACATCCATCCCCGCGACCTACAAGGATAGTAAAACCAGTGAGTTCCTGGTTGACACGCAGAATCTGGATGTGGCCTTTATTGGTTCAAAGGTGAAGAAACTCTATATTCGCAGCGGGATAAAAAACCTCGCCGCGGCGAACCGGGTTCACACAAGCCTGGTTCTTTATACTGCCATGATGCGAAAGGACTACCCCCATCTTATCGCACGGGGATTCAATCCCCTTGTTTTCGCCAGGGACCTCTCCATTTTCTTCGCGATGACCGTTGACAGGGGGACCCGGGATGCCATCATGGCCATCATGGAAGTTGTGGGAGCCTACGCAATATCCGCCTATGAGGCCGAGCTCCGTGAGGAGGAGAAGGTCGCGGCGCTGGCGGACTCCTGCAAGAAGAAGAAAGAGACCTGCCACCTGTATGCCTTGCACTATCTGAATAAAAAGACCGATGAGGGCACGGCCAGCGCTCTTCCTCTGTTGAAGAAGAACTGCCTCAGGAAGGTCTACCCCTCCTGCTTTGTGCTGGGAGATTTGTATCGTGACGGGACCCGTGTGAAAAATGACAGGGAACTGGCACACAAATATCTGAACACCGCCTGCAGGGGAGGGGAACTGGGGGCGTGTTACCGCCTGGGGTATTACTGGGGTTATCGGGGCAAGACAAAGAAGGACCGCCGCAGGGGAGAGGAGGCCTATGGCTTTGCCTGCTCACGGAAACGGGGGAACGCCTGCTTTTTTCGGGCCCGCGTAATTCTCAGGGCACAGGGTGACAAGGGGTGGGGACGAGCGGCTCCATTTTTTAAAAAAGCATGTGATTTGAATTATCAGGACGGGTGTCACAGTTATGGATATTATCTGAGCAGCGTCCGAAGCCGGTTGAAAGTAAAACCTGATCACAAGAAGGCCATGGAGCTCTATCTGGTTGCCTGTGGCAAGGGCCTGATGATGTCGTGTAACAATGTGGGAGATCTGTACGAGAAGGGGTGGGGCGTCAGTGTGGATACGACCCGGGCGCTGAAATACTACCGCATGGCCTGCGATGGTAAAGATTCCATGGGCTGTCTTGGAGTGGCTGATGTATACACCACGCTCAAAAACTATTCCATGGCCTTTACCTATCGGGTGAAAGCCTGTGAGATGGGGCGTGGATATGCCTGTTATCAACTGGCCGGGCAGTTTCAGAATGGACAACATGTGGTCAAGGACCTGCAAAAAGCCCGGGTGCTCCTGAAACGGGCCTGCAGCTTGAAATATACCAAGGCCTGTCCCTGACGTTTTTATTGCTCAGTTGTGACAGGGGGTAAGCTCCGGGCCAGGTGTGGAGCTGCGGAGTTCATGGCTTTTAGGAATTTTTTATCGGAGAAGGGCACGAGAAGATAGGCGTCTGCGGCGGTTTTCAGTTTTTGGTGCTGAAGAAAGGTCTCCTCGGTGGCGGTCCTGGAAATGAGGACTGTGGGTATTTTACCGGTTGCATCCCCCTTTTTCAGTTTGTTGATCAGGGAGTATCCGCTTGTGGAGGGGAGCTCTGCGCTTACTATGATGAGGTCTGGTGGCTCCGCTTTTATTTGCTCCAGGGCCAATCCAGCGTCGCTCTGAGTTTCCACCCTGGCTCCGGCTCCCGAGAAGCGCTTCGTCATTTTTCTGATGGTTTCCTCGTCTGAGTCGATGAGCAGTACATGAAATGTTTCCATGAGAGGTTTCCTTCCTGCAGGGAAAAACGTATCAGGTTTTCGAGAAAAATCACAGCGGAATGGGGCATTTTTAACCGGCACTCCAGCGCTGTCGTGACCGATTGTTTTTGCGATCAGGGGAGGTGGGTGTGCCACTGTTGGTGGGGCTTCTTCCCTTGATGGTCTCAACCGCAGGGTGTATGAAGAGGGGGTGTGTCAACAGAGCCGCGTCCGGTTCGCCCGGGACAGGCCGGGTTTTTGCCGCGAGGGCGAAAACCACGGGGATTTTTGCCATGAACGCCAACACATTTGGTAGTCGCCTCACCATTACAACCTTCGGAGAGTCCCACTCCCCCGCAGTGGGAGTGGTGATCGACGGTGTGCCGCCCGGACTTTCGGTTACCCAGGCACAAATAGCCGATCTACTGAAGCGTCGTCGCCCCGGGGAGCACTCCCATGCCTCTGCCCGTCGGGAAGCCGACGAACCGGAAATTTTATCCGGGATTTTTGAGGGGAAAACCCTGGGTACGCCCATTGCTGTCATTATCCGCAACGACGACGCCCGCCCCTGGGATTATGGGGCTTTGGTTGATCTGTTTCGCCCGGGACACGGAGATTTTACCTGGGAAAAGAAGTTTGGAATACGGGACCACAGGGGTGGAGGTCGGGCTTCTGGCCGGGAGACCGCCGCCCGGGTCGCCGCCGGTGCCGTGGCCATGGAGCTGCTCAAGGCCCGCCAAATCAGCGTCACTGGGTACACCGTTGCCGTGGGACCCGTGCGGGCGGAAAAAATCGAGATGGCGCTGCTGGAGCAGACGCCTTTTCGCTTCGCCGATCCGGCGATGGTCCCGGCGGTGGAGGCTTATCTCGAGCAGGTGGCTTCGCAAAAAGAGAGTGCCGGGGCGGTGGTGGAGTTGATCGTACAAGGACTTCCCCCCGGAGTGGGGGATCCGGTCTTTGACAAACTGGACGCCCGCCTGGCGGGGGCCCTCATGTCCGTGGGGGCGGTCAAGGGAGTGGAGATCGGAGACGGGTTTCGCGCCGCAACCGTCATGGGTTCACAGAACAACGACGCCATGACCCCGGAAGGATTTTGCTCCAACCACGCGGGGGGTATCCTTGGTGGTATCTCCACGGGACAGCCGGTGGTCATGAGGGTGGCGGTGAAACCTGTGCCCACCATCGGGGTGCCACAGCAGACCGTTGATCGCCATGGCAAGCCGCATATCTTTGAGGGGACAGGTCGTCACGACAGGGTCCTGGTTCCGCGGATCATCCCTGTCCTTGAGGCCATGGTGGCCCTGACCGTTGCCGATGCGCTTGAGACCCAGGAAGCGCTCCGTGAATCCCGCTCTCTTGCCCAGATACGGGACGCCATCGACGAGATCGACGGTCAACTGCTCACGCTGCTCGCCCGGAGATTTTCCCTGGCCCTGGCTGCCGGCCAGGAGAAACTCAAGCTGGGGGTGGTGGTGGAAGACGGAGGGCGAGACGCCGAGGTGTCCCATAAATGGCAGATCACGGGCCTCTCCCATGGGCTTGATGATACCTTTATACACGCCCTGCGGGAGCTGGTGGTGGCCAAATCCAAGGCCCTGCAGGAGCAAAAAAGGAAAGACAATGTCTAAGTTTTTGCTGGTTCTCCTGCTGTTGATTGCGCTGCTTGTTCCCCAAAAGAGCAGGGGGGCCAAATGTCCCAGGGGGAAGGTGTTCAGCACCAAATTGCTCAAATGTGTAGCCAAAAAAATATACACCTGCCCCAAAAAACAGTACCGGGACAGGGGTCGGTGCGTGAAGTTCCCCTATGGGACGCTGAGCGTGAAGCCCCTGTTCGCCGACAAGGTGGATTTTCTCAAGCTTCCCGTCAACGCGCGCCGCCACGTCAATAAGGGGCTCGCGTTTTACAAAAAACAGGCCTACATGCCGGCCCTTTACTATTTTAACACCGCCTTTCTCATCAAGCCCGACGAGATTGTGGGTCATCTCATTGGAGAGAGCTACCGCAGGACGGGGAGTCGCTTCCACGCCTACAATATTTACAAAAAACTGGTAACCTACTTCCCCGGGGGGACCCACGTGGCCCAGGCCATGAAAATCCAAAAACGGTACCATGGCCTCATGGAGCTGGTGGAGAAGTGTAAAAAGCTCCAGATGCCCTCCTGTGAAGCCTTGAAGACTCGGTACAATGAAGACATCGCCGAGGGATACCATTCGGGGAACCTGGGGATAGCCCAAGTTGATATCTACACAGGCAAAACAAAGGAGGCCAGGGAGCGGCTGCTCAAGGTCTGTAAAATGGGGCTGCTCAGGGGTTGCTCGGGGCTGGGGTGGCTCTACCATCAGCAGGAGCGAAACGAGATCCTTGCGCTGCGCTATTTCAAGATCGGATGTGATGGCGGAGGCCAGTGGTCCTGTACTCTCATGGGGACCTTCCTGGAGTTCTCCCTGATGAAACCGTCGCTTGCCTCTACCTACTACCGGGCCGCCTGTTCCCAGCTCGATCCGCTGGGGTGCATTCAATTAAACAGACTGGTAGACGCGAAGAAGTTCAGCGGAAAAACAGCCCTGGCTTACTATGAAAGAGAGTGCATCAAAAATAATTCAGAGGCCTGTATAAAGGGTGGTGAGCTGGCGGAGTCACTGAAAAAAGAGACGAGGGCCCGGACTTTGTACCAGAGGGCGTGTCATAAAAAACACACGCCCTCCTGCCTCAGACTCGGGAAGCTGTTATCAAAAATGCCCAAGGGGATCTATCTCGCCCTCTCACCATACAGAATCGCTTGTGACGAGGGGGACCCAGAGGGCTGCAGGTTCCTGGGTAAAACCTACGCTACACTCCAGAATTACTCCATCGCGACAGAGTGTTATAAGAAATATACTGGATATTTCGAGACCCCCTGTAAACTGGGGGATCAGGAGAGTTGTTATAAGCTCCTCAATTTCTACCGGCACGACTCGAACATCCCGGTGAAGGCAAAGTTATGGGCCACCCACTTTTTAAAAATTGTGGAAAAGCAATGCAGTGTGGTGGACAAGATCAGTTGCTATAAGGCTATGTACACTGCGGCTTCTCCCCTGAAAGATTATAAGAAGTCCCTGGTTTTTGCAAAAAAGCTCTGCGCCATGAAAGAGTCGCCGGGGTGTGAGCGTGTTATTATTCTCACAAAAAGAATGGGTGGTACTCCCTCCAAGACGGGCGTAAATAATTACCGCACCCTTTTGCAGACCCAGTGTGAGTCGGGAAATTTCAACTACTGCCACACTCTGGGCGTCCAATATGCATCAAACAAAGAAAACACAAAGGCTATCAATTATTTCAAGATTGCCTGCAAGGGCGGGTTTTTCACGGCGTGCATGAGCCTGGCCCGGCTCTACGAATACAATTTAAAGAATTATGTTCTGGCGGAGAAATGGTATGGCCACGCCTGCACCCGGAAATACAAGTATGCCTGTCTCCAGTTGGGACTCATGTATGAATTAAAGGTGAAGAGCAACTCCGGTGCCGCCATCTGGCACCAGAAAGCCTGCCAGTTGGGGTTGACCCGAGGCTGCACCCGGTGCGCAACAATCCTCACAGACATTGGTGAGACGAAAAAGGCGAGGGTCTGTTACAGCAAAGCAGCCACCCTTCTCTTTGCCGAGTGCCGGGGGAACAGCTCTGGATCCTGCAGGGAAGCGGGAGATATTTATGGGAAAATTCTGAAAAAGCCTGCCCTCGCCAGGAAAATGTATGTTCTGGGAGCAAAGGCTGTCCGGAGTCGTTGCCAGGAGGGTCACATGAGCCAGTGCTATTCCTACGGGTTGGTGCTCAGAGACAAGCTCTCGGATCCAAAGAAGGCACTGGTCTATTTCCAGAAGGCCTGCCAGAGGGATTTCATGCATGGCTGTTCGCAGGCGGCAAACCTGTTGCTCCGGTTGAACCGAAAAAAGGAAGCGCTGGCGTTGTTGCAAAAGGCGTGCAAGAAAAGACACCGGAGATCCTGCCAGCAAATAGCGCGGCTTACGAAGAAAGGCAGAAGAAAGCCTCGAAGGTAATCAGCCTCCCAGAAGCACCAAACTGACCGCCATGACCGCCATTCCCGACATGACACCATAAATGGCCAGGTGGTGCTCACCGTATTTCTCCGCCGTGGGCAGGAGCTCATCAAGAGAAATAAAGACCATGATACCCGCCACTGCGGAGAAGATCACACCAAAGACCATGTTGCTCATGAAGGTGCGGAGGATGAAGAAGCCGATGAGGGCCCCCAGTGGCTCCGAGAGGCCGGAAAGAAACGACAGGACAAAAGCCTTTTTCCTGCTCCCCGTGGCATAGAAGATGGGGACTGAGACGGCGATGCCTTCGGGGATATTGTGGATGGCGATGGCGATGGCGATGCTTACACCCACTTTGGGGTTCTGGAGTGCCGCCATAAAGGTAGCCATGCCCTCGGGGAAGTTGTGGATGGCGATGGCGATGGCGGAGAAGATCCCCATGCGCATAAGGGAATGTTCCTTGGATTTTTGCTGGGCCTCTGTGCTGTACATCTCCTGTGGGTCGTGCAATTCGTGGGGGTTTTCGAAATTGGGCACCAGTTTGTCGATAAGGCCTATGAGCAGCATCCCCGCGAAGAAGGCCAGGGTTGTGTAGAGTGTGGCCATGGATGGGCTCTTGGTGAGCGCGATGGCCTCACGGGCCTTGGGAAAAATATCAATGAACGAGACATAGAGCATAACCCCGGCGGAGAATCCCAGGGAGACGGTGAGAAACCGGGTGCTGGTTTTTTTCGCGAAAAAAGCCATGGCGCTTCCGATCCCCGTGGAGAGACCGGCGAAGAGCGTCAGGCCAAAGGCAAACAATATGTTCTGGGTACTCATGGA